>QNBT01000044.1 GCA_003644205.1 Planctomycetota bacterium
GTCTCCGTTAATAATGAGGGTATATTAATTGGTGCCTTTTCGAACGGCATTAAGAAAAACATCGCCACTCTGCAAATAGCCCTGTTCCAGAATACATCAGGCCTGGAAAGCGTTGGCGGTAGTTATTACATTCCTTCTGCCAACTCAGGTGAGGCTATTGCAACGCAGGCCCTGACGGGCGGGGCAGGGGCTCTTCACGGAGGGTCGCTGGAAAAATCAAATGCCGACGTTGCTACTGAGTTTGTTAACTTAATCCAGGCGCAAAACGGCTATCAGGCGAACGCCAGGACTATCAGGGTGGCAAACGAGATTCTAAGAGAACTAAGCAATCTCATCAGATAATCGGGGCCTTAAGATGATGATAACATCTGTAATTGCATCAGTATCGAACGGTATTCTTCTGGCGCTTAGTCCCGTGCAGCGATGGCAGTCCGCAGGGCGTTTTGACGACAACTGGATGACCCAGAGCTGGTTTATTACAACCGCACTTGTCGTTATGACCTTCTTAACCCTGCTGCTTCTTATATTGCTTTTATATCGAAGCGTACAGGAAAAGAAAGCTGCCAACATATTGTTGGCTAAGAATGCTGAAAAAAGAGGTCTAAGCATAGGTGAGTTCAAAACGCTCTTAGATATTGCAAACAGTTCCGGACTCAACTACAAAGCGGCGGTCTTTACGATGGAAGACGCTTTTGAACAAGGAGTGAACAGGCTCTTAAAATCATTTACCAGCCGAGCGGCTCCCGCCCAGGTCGAACGACTAAAGTCCAGGATTAATTTCCTGCGCAAAAAATTAGGCTTTCAAAATCCAATATCGCCCTGAGAGTATAAAAAATGTCGGAAATTACGGAGCTGGTTAGTACAAGCATTGATGCGTTGACGGATGAGTTTCGCATCATAACGCACAATCTGGCCAATATAAGTACGGCCGGATACAAGCGTATGTGTAATGCATTTTCAAAGACCCTTGAATCAAGCCAGCAGTTCGAAGAAACGTATTCTCCCGGCAGTATTGATTTGAATTCGGCTTTTGATTTTTCACAGGGCGGTATTGTCGAGACAGGTCGGCCGCTGGATTTAGCTTTATATGGTAACGGATTCTTCGTAATAGAAACACCCGAGGGGCCGCTTTATACACGCAACGGGATTTTCCGCACCAACGCAAACGGTCAGATAGTAAACTCCGACGGTAAACTTGTAGCCGGCGAAGCAGGACCGATTTCAATACCAAGCGGTGTGGGCCACTCTGAGCTGAACATCTCAAGCGACGGCAGCATCTTCGCCAAAGGCGCGGCTATCGGTAAATTCAGGCTGGTCGATTTTCAAGACAATGAAAACAAACTTATACCCGCCGGTGCAAACTGCTTCCGGATGCCGGATGCCGATATTGTGCCGGTTGCTGCCGAGCATATAGTCGTGAAGCAAGGCTATCAGGAAGCTTCCAATGTTAAGATGATAGATGAATTAGTGGACATGATAATGGTAACCCGACTGTACGAGGCGAATATGAAGCTTATTTCAGAAGGTAGCGAAACTACCAGTAGCCTTATGAGCGTAGCCATGGGATGACAGAATGAAGACAAGGAGAATTTTATTATGTTAAGGGCATTTTCCACCGCAGCCACAGGCATGACGGCGCAGCAGATGATGGTTGATGTGATTTCCAATAATCTTGCCAACATCAATACCTCGGGCTTTAAGCGCAGCCAGATTGATTTTCAGGACTTGCTGTATGAAAAAATCATAGATCAGGGTACCGAAGTGGCTTCGGGTATAAATTCACCCGGCGGGCTGGAAATAGGCAGTGGGGTTCGTGCCGCCTCTACGATAAAAGTCTATACACTCGGTGAACTTCAGAACACCGGACGAAATCTCGATATAGCCATCACCGGGGAGGGCTTTCTGCAGGTTACTATGCCAAACGGTGACTTGAGATACACCCGTGACGGCGCGCTACAAACAAATGCCAACGGTGAATTAGTTACACCCACCGGGTACGCTATAGAGCCGGCTATTTCCATTCCAATAGATGCGATATCTGTAAGTATAGCAAAAGATGGAGGGATTAACGTTACCGACTCGGCGGGAACCATGTCTGTGGCAGGCAATATTCAGCTTGCCCGATTCCCCAATCCCTCCGGCCTCTCGAGCGAGGGTGATAATTTGCTGGCAGAAACCGAAGCAAGCGGCACACCCACGACAGGTACTCCCGGCGAAAGTGGTTTTGGGACCATCCAATCCGGATTCCTGGAAAAATCCAACGTCCAGATGGTGACCGAACTGGTCAATCTTATAACCGCACAGCGCGCCTATGAGATAAACTCCAGGGCAATCAAGGCAGGCGACGACATGCTCCGAACCGCAAACGGCTTAGTAAGATAGGAAACGGTATGAGCGGAAGAACAATTATTGTTATTGTAATAAGTTTTTTACTTGTGCCGTTTGGCGCCAAAGCTGATGCCACAGAAAGGAATTCCACCCTGCAGATTTATCTGCCAAGAGAAGCCTCCGTCGAGGACGAGGTCGTCAAACTCGGCCGGGTGGGCATCATAAGAGGTGCCGAATCTCTTGTAGCCAAAGCAGACGAAATTACCCTGGGAAGATTTTCGCTGCCGGGACAGGAGCTTATAGTTGACAGGCAGACTATTCTTAGCAGATTGGCCGGCAGCCAAATGCCCACGTCGCAGGTGTCATTGACAGGCGCCGAAAAGGTTACGGTCAGACGGCAGCAACGAACCATCAGCGGTGCGGATTTAGTTAAACAGGCAACTTCGTTTCTGAGGAAAATACCTGTGTATGCATCGGTCGTTCAGTTTGAACCGGTACAAATGCCGCCCGATTTGATTATCCCTCACGAGTACAAAGACATCAAATTCGGGCTGGGTTTTATCGGGAATAATACATCAAATCGGGCCAGAGTGAAAATTACCGTAGTCACCGATGGAAAAGAAGCAGGGATGCGACAGGTAAGCTTTCGATTGAAATACGACTGCCGTAGCGCGGTAACGCTGACAGAACTGGATGCCGGTTCGGTCATCTGCCCTGAAAATGTAAAAATAGTCAAAGTGCTTTCAGACCGTCCGGAACAAGCCGGCTGGAAGCCGCCTTACGGCCTTGTCACCAGAGGAAAACTTGCTCCAAACACCGTAGTCGGCCTCGATAAAGTTGTAACACCGCCGGCCCAAGCTGTTGTGAAACGTAACCAAAATGTGGTCATCCTGATTGAAACGCCGGGACTTTTGATAACAGCAACCGGACAGGCAATGCAAAAAGGTCATGTCGGTGAATACATCAAAGTAAGAAACGTTGATTCCCGGAGAGTAATCCTGGCAAAAGTGAACGCCGATGGAACCGTAAGACCGGCTTTGTGAAGGGAAAAACAATGAATAACAGAAAAATTTGGATTCTTATTTCAGTCATTTTTTTACTTGTTCCAACGCCCGTATCACAGGCGGGCTCTATCTGGGCCAAGAGGGACAAGAATATGAAGGATTTATATGCCGATGATGTTGCTCGCAATATAGGTGACATCCTTACTATTGAGATTACCGAAGCCAGCAAGGTGGACAACAAAGCAAAAAGAGACCTCAAAAAGGACACTAAGCGATCAGTTACCTTTAATGGAGATATCGGCGGGTTTACCGACCTTGGTGAGTTTGGCATATCGGCCGAATCCGGTAATGAGTTGAAGGGGAAAGCCGACTACAAGGACGAAAGAAGTTTTGTAGACAAAATCACGGTTGTCGTGGTTGATGTGTTGCCGAATGACAACCTTGTTGTTATGGGCTCGCGGAAACGCGACATCGCAGGCGACGAGCAGACTATTGAGGTAAGTGGTATAGTCAGACCGAGCGACATTACGTTTGGCAACATTGTTAAAAGTGAACAAGTTGCCGATTTTCACCTTGTAACCAAAAATTCAGGAATCGCAGCGCCTTTTAACAGACCAGGCTGGCTTGGGCGAATCCTGGATATTATTTGGCCTTTTTAGTTTTTTAACGAATATAAATTTGAACATTTTTAGGTTTGTGTGCTTATGAAATTTCGTTTAGTTATCCTTCTCGCAGTACTATTAAGCTTTGCCACAGTTGCAAAGTGTGAAAGAATAAAGGACATTGTCGAAATCCAGGGCGTCCGAAGCAATCCGCTGACCGGTGTGGGATTAGTCATAGGACTTGATGGAAACGGGGACAAGACCCTTCCTTCACAACAAGTACTAACGAATATTTTGAGACGTTCCGGGCTCGTTTTTTCTCCAAGCAGCTTAACCGGCGGCAACATCGCCATAGTTATGGTAACCGCAGAGCTTGGGCCTTTCAGTCGAGAAGGTTCGCGTATAGACGTTGACGTTTCTTGTATAGGAGATGCCAAAAGCCTCCAGGGCGGAATGCTGCTGCCGACACCGTTGGAAGGTCTTGATGGTCAGGTTTACGCTGTTACCCAGGCGGCTGGTGTCTCTATTGGCGGATGGACAGTATCTGGAGACAAGGCCTCGGTCACAAAAAACCATCAGACAGTAGGAAGGATACCTGACGGCGCCATAGTCGAAAAGGCCGAAGTAGCCACGTATGTAGAGCTAATCGCAGGTGAAAGGATAATCACCCTTAATCTAAGGAACAGCGATTTTTCAACCGCAGCACGCATCAGCAGCGGCATCAATCAAATTTACCCGGGCAGCTCGTCGGTAACTGATGCCGGCACCATCAAGGTAATCGTACCGGATGAGGTGGGCGAAGAAGGTTTAGCGAGTTTTATTGATGATATTACCAGCCCCATAGTCAAGGTGGACACCCCGGCTGTGGTGGTTATTAACGAACGTACAGGAACCATTGTGGTCGGGGAAAATGTGGGCATATCAGCGGTTGCAATTTCTCAAGGCAGTCTTGTAGTCAAGATCAAGGAAACCCCAATTGTTTCCCAGCCGGTCGCACCTTTTTCCGACGCAGGCGAAACCAAAGTCGTTCAGGACACATCGATAAGTATTGAAGAAAAAGATGGCTACCTGATTCCGGTGCCCCGGACGGTAACCATTTCAGAGTTGGCCAGAACCTTAAATGCAATAGGCGCAACACCAAGAGACCTTATAGCGATATTTAATGCCTTGAAAAAGGCCGGTGCCCTCCAGGCTAAGCTGGAAATAATGTAGGGGTTCTTCGATGGATGGCGCCAAACTAATATTAAACCAGCCCGTCTTAGAAGCCTCTGCGTTGGAGCGTTTGGGCAATTTGGAAAACGTCTCGGAAAAAAGAAAAAAACAACTTGCCGGGGATTTCGAGTCGATTTTGGTCAATAAACTGTTGGACGCGATGGAAAACACTATCGGCCAGTGGGGTTTTGAAAAAGATGGAGCCTCCAGGCAGGTTAGTGGGCTGTTTTCTTTATACCTTAGCGAGCATATAGCAAAAAATGGCGGCCTGGGTCTATGGCCGGAGATATACGAATCTATGTTCGCATCCGAGGGCTGATTAAAACCTGCGGTAAAACCGCAGGCTAAATATTTAGAGTCTGCCGGACAGAAAATTATGGAGACAACAGAAATTGTAATACAGGACAAAGTGGATGAACTGCTAACAGTACTTGAAAAAGATGCCGAGCAATTAAAGCAAAGTCTGTTACGCTTAAATGAGATGCGCACGGCGGTTATCAAGCGAAACGACTCATTGTTGGCTAAACTGCTCGAGAGTGTCCGGCAGGAGTCGCAGGCATACAAAAGCCAGGCATCGAAAAGGCGGCTGTTAATAAAAGAACTATCAGCCGTTCTGGATTGCAACTTCGCGGAACTTACGCTTTCCAAACTTGAATCCGTTCTGTCGGGCCGGAAAAAAGGAGCGATAGCTGAAAGAAAAAAGGAATTAAGGTCTTTGACGAGAAAGCTGAAGACGGAGCATTTGGCTACAACGCGACTTCTGTCCGAGTGTGTCAGATTCAATCGCTCGCTTTTAAAAAGTATTTTTAACAATGATATTACCGGAGTCGTTACATACGATTCCAAAGGTTCTTCCGCTCTTCGCTCCGACAGGGCTTTTGTAAATTTGGAGTTGTAGTGATTTGTCAAGACCGAAACCTGCGGTAAAACCGCAGGATAAATAGACGGAGTTAAAATATGTCGAATTTCTCCATAGGATTGAGCGGTCTTAACGCAGCCCAAAGGGCGCTTGACGTAATCGGCAATAACATTGCCAACGCCGCCACGGAGGGCTACCATCGACAAAGAGTAGAGCTTAGTCCCGCCTATTCTACGGACACCGGCGGGATTCTTTTGGGGGGGGGAGTTGATTTTGAAGGTGTTACAAGGATAATGGACGGCCTTTTGGAACAGGAGATTTTGAGACAAGCATCTTCACTGGAGTATGTAGCACAAGAACATACTACACTGCAAATGGTAGAGAGCGCATTCGGTGAGCTTTCCAGCAGCAGCGGTCTGAACACGGCAATAAATGAATTCTTTAACGCCATGGGCGACCTTTCCGCTCACCCTGCCGAGCCGATTTGGCAGAACCAGGCTGTCAGCACTGCTGAGACTATGGCTGCGAGGTTCAGAACTTTGGGCCAATATCTGATAACCCTGGAAAACCAGGTCATATTAGAAGCCCAAAACACCATCGAGCAGGTCAACTCTCTCGCAAACAGAATAGCCGAACTCAATGACGATATACAAAGAATCGAAATAAGCGGCACCAAGGCGAATAATTTGCGGGACCATCGCGACCAATGTATATCAGAATTATCTCAATTAGTCGGCCTCCAGACACAAAACAGAGAATACGGGGTAGTCGATGTCAGCGTTGCCGGAATTGCTGTTGTAGCAGGGGAATCCGCTACTGAACTGGAGACCGGCTTACAGGGAGACGGCAAATACGGAATCGGTATTGCAGGTTCATATAATTACAACTCAGATATTCAGGGGGGACGATTGGGTGGATTACTGTCGTTAAAAAATCAACTTCTAACCGGATTTCATAACCAATTAGATGATTTGGCTGCCGCCATAATACTTCAAGTCAATCAAATCCATGTGCAAGGCGCAGGTTCAGAAGGCTCCTTTACCGAACTGACCGGCTGGGTTATGGCCGGCGAAGCATTAGCTGACTTCCAGCCACCTGTAACCGATGGTAAGATTTACATAAGGGTTACCGATACCAGCACCAGTCAGGTAACGCGCAACGAAATAGACATTGACGTTTCGTCAGATACTCTAACCACCATTGCGGCAAAAATTGCAGCCGTTACAGGCCTGGATGCTTCTGTGAACTCTTCGGCGTTGAGTATTACAGCAGATGCCGGTTATGAGTTTGATTTTTTGCCTGCGGTTCTGCCAAGCCCTACCAACAGTGATTTGACCGGCACTTCATCACCGCCAACCATGTCCGTATCCGGCATTTACATCGGCCAGGACAACGATACATTTACGTTCACGGTAGTGGGCAGCGGCGATGTGGGCAATGGCACACTGCGACTGGAGGTTACCGATGGTGACGGAGCTGACGTGGCAACGCTGAATATCGGTTCCGGCTATGCGGCGCAAGATATGCTTGAAGTAGGCGATAGCGGAATCAGGATATCTCTCACCGCCGGGGACCTTGTTGACGGCAATACTTTTGAGGTTGATGTTTTCTCGAATACCGATACCCCGGGAGTACTGGCAGCAACAGGAATAAACACCTTTTTTTCGGGAAGCAGCGCTTCGGATATAGCGGTTTGTTCGGATATAACAGATTCACCCGGACGGATAGCTACCGCACTTGGTTCCGAACTAACCGACAATACAAACAGCGTGCGGCTGGCCGAACTCAGAGAGCAGGCTTTGAGTAGTTTGAACAATATGACAGTCGAAGAGTTTTATCGCCAATTAGTTGCGGATATAGGGCAAACCCTCTCCATCAAACAGATGACTCGCAGCAGCACCGAAGTCTTGCTCCAGGACCTTAAAAATCAACAGGGCGACATAAGCGGTGTTAACGTCAATGAAGAAGCGGCGCAGTTGCTTGTTTTTCAGCAGATGTTTCAGGCCATGGCCAAATACTTAGCTACCGTTCAGTCTTCGATATCGTCTGTTATGGAAATAGTATAAACGGACTGAATTGTCCGGGAGATTTTGATGAGTGGAACATTGAGCAATGTTTACAATAACGCAGGTTTCGCCCTGAGCCTGCATACCGATGCATTAGCGCGACTGCAAGAGCAGGCTTCAACCGGCTCAAGGGTAAATCGACCATCCGATGACCCCTCCGCCGCATATCAGATATTGGGCCTGAGTTCTCAGGGAAACTTATTGGCAAATTATATGGACAATCTTTCCCAGGTTGTTGACACCCTGGGAATTTCAAGCAGCACCATTTCGAATATGCAGTCATCTTTGACTCAAGTTAAAGTGCTCTTAACCCAGGTTGCCAGTGGAGTATATGATGAACAGGCAAGGGAAAGAACTTCGGGACAGATTAATGATATATTAGAGCATATGGTCTTGTTAGCAAATACCGAACACATGAACGAGTACCTTTTTGGTGGAGGTGATAGCACATCCGCACCCTATACCGTCGAGCGGACAGATGGAAAAATAACCAGTGTAAATTATCAGGGAAATAGCCAAGGACGAAATATAGAGGTGGCTCCCGGTGTTCAAGCTCCTGCTTTTTATGCAGGTGATAGTATCTTCCGGTCGGATGGACGAGCCGAACCAATTTTCTCCGGTCTCACCGGCGCCGCGCCCGGCACAGGCACATCGAATGTCCGAGGCGACGTGTGGCTAACTGTGATTCATGACGGCAGCAACTACAAAATCTCAATTGATGACGGACTCACCTATACGACCGTCCTGGCAGGCGGAGATGCCAACCAAGCTGTAACCGATTCGATAACGAGGCGAATCCTTTATGTAGATACTACACAGATAAACAGCACCGGCGTGGAGCTTGTACGCGTACCGGGCACTTATGATATTTTCAACACCCTTATCAGCCTTCGGAACATCCTCGCCAATGAAAGAGGCCTTTCTGATGAGCAATTAAATGAAGTACGGGGCGAGGCGCAGGTTGCGCTGGATGAGTTACAGAATCTTTTGGTACAAACATCCGTTACCATCGGAGCAAAAATCGGGTTTCTAAGCGATCTGAAAGACAGCCTGGCAGAGCAAAGCCACAGCGCCGAAGACCAGATAGCCCGCCTTGAGGATGCCGATATTGCCCAAATTGCCATCGACCTGTCTAAGCGTGAACTTTTGTATCAGATGTCTTTGGCAGCGGTTGGAAAGATCATGTCAATGTCGTTGCTGGACTTTATATGACGGTCGCGAAACTAAAATGAGAGAATTACAAAATAACCGGTCCAATTGCATAAGAAATTTTAAGTTGGCAAAGGAACATAACAAATGGCAGGAGACATAAATTCGGATAATTATTCCAAAGGTCTGGAGTTGGCCCAAAAGGGCAGATACAGCGAAGCACTTGTCTTATTGCAGGAATATCTTCGTATATCCGGCGACAACGCACAGGCGTTAAACGACACCGGAGCGGTTCTTCACTGTCTCGGCCGGTCCGAAGAAGCTATCGACTACTTTGTAAGGGCAAAAACACATACCGACAGTCCCGAGGTAACCTGGAATCTGGCCGAAGCGTATCTTGCAGCGTGCAAACCGGATAAGGCATCGCAGCTTTTCGACGATATGGAACGAATGGGCATATTAAATGCCGACGTGCTTAACAGGACGGCCAAGGTGTTTCTTGACCTCAACGAAAAATCCGAGGCTATAGAAATGCTTCTGCGTTCACTTCGCCTCTGGTCCGACCAGGAGATTCTGGAGCCCATGATAGAGGTGATTCGAAGCAAAAGGCCGCCAATCAGCTTTTTCTGCGGATTAAAAGGAGATGTGAAGTTTCTGGCGGACATTTATGAATTCACCGGCTCCAGATTTCCGGTGCAATTTTTCGAAGGGCAAAGTGTTGAACAAATGTATGAATTGATGAAGACAAGTGCCATCTGTTGGTTCGAGTGGTGTACGGACATGGTAGTTGAAGCATCGAAACTGCCGAAAGTATCCAGGAACATTGTCAGACTTCACCGGTTCGAGGCGTACAACAGTTGGCCCAGCCGGGTGCAATGGGAGAATATCGACGTTCTTATCATGGTAGGCAACGCATTTGTCAAAGATGCTTTGCTAAAACAGGTGCCCGATATTGAGAGCCGAACGCGGCTTATTGAAATCCCAAACGGGGTCAACCTGGATAAATTCAGCTTCGTCGATAAACAGCGGGGCAAAAATATAGCGTGTGTGGGGTATCTGAATATGCGAAAGAATCCGATGTTGCTCCTGCAGTGTATGCAAAAACCGCATTATATCGACCCTGAATACAAGCTGTTTTTTGCAGGCTCTTTCCAGGACCCCATGCTCGAACAATATACCAGACATATTGTAAAGGCGCTTGAGCTTGAGAATGTGGTGTTTTTTGAAGATTGGCAGTCAGATGTAAGCTGCTGGCTTAAAGACAAACACTACATCGTCTCGGCCAGTATTGGAGAAAGTCAGGGCATGGGCCTGCTGGAAGGTATGGCCTGTGGTCTAAAGCCGGTTATTCACAATTTTCCGGGAGCGGACCGGATATTCTCATCAGAGTTTTTATTTAACATAGCCGAAGAGTTTTGCGAGCAGGTCCTTTCCAACCGGTACGAACCACACAGGTATCGCAGATTCGTAGAAGAAAATTATTCGCTTAAGGAACAGCTCATACAAATCAACAATACTTTCACACAACTTGAGGCCGAGATAGACTCCCAACCAACCGCACACTCTTTGCCGGAGCTGAATGATGTCGTCTCTTTGAAAAAGGAAATCGCACA
>QNBT01000045.1 GCA_003644205.1 Planctomycetota bacterium
ATTGCGTTTCGTAATATCCGCAGGTTATCCTTAGCAGCGGCCTCTTTGGCTTGTTGGGTGTAAGTCTGAAATTCCGGAACAACTATTGCCGCAAGAATGCCCAAAATCGCAACGACTATCAACAACTCTACTAATGAAAACGCTTTTTTCATTATCGGTCCTACAAACTTTATGTCCGTATTGCTACCACCTTCCATATCGTCTAAGAAAAGGCAGCACTTTTGAGAAAAAGCGTTATAGGACGAAGATGCAGAAGCTACGGTGAATTCTGCTGATTGGAGTTCTGGGCGAGTTTGGCTTCAAGTTCCTTGATTCTGCCCTTAAGCTGCTCGTTTTCAAGGGCCAGGTCTTCCAGTTGCTTGCTGGTTTCGTCGATTATTTTCATCAGCACAGGGTCGTTTAACTGTTCCCGAGTGAAGTCCTCCATATATTTTTGTATTTCGGCTTTTTCTTTTTCGCATGCCGCAAGCAAATCTTTCTGCTCCTGAATTTGCGTATCCAACAGTTGGACTTGCTTTTTCAACTTGAGGTTTTCATCGAATATCAGCCTGGCCCGTTTATCATTCCCCAATTTCGTTTCTTCCTGACACCCTGTAAGACTAACAAGGCCCAACAAAACGGCCAGCAGCACTGTTAACATTCGTATAATTTTCATTATCATTACCCCTTTTTTGTTATTTGACGGCATCGTTATATCCGATATTTTAATCATACTGCCAGGTTGGCAATTGTCAAGACGGTATCTGTTTGCGGGGTGGGCGATTATTCGTACCATGCCGCCAGGTGTAACCACTGCTCGGCGAACGTAGTATAATCGGCCAGGTCAACAAAATCGTCATCTACGAGGTCGCTCTGAAGTTCCGCGCCGCTGTCGAGCCACTCAACGGCCAATACTACAAGGTCGTTGAAGCCAACTATTCCATCGATGTTAAAATCCGCCGGATTTGTTACGAACTCATCAGCCCCCATATCAACTGTGTCGTTGAATATTCGCGGCTCATCGTCTATATCGACAATCGATACGAGCGGGACCGAAGCGTTGTCACCTGCATCAATGCAAGGCGAGACAGGCAGCAGATGATAATTGCCAACTACAAAAAAGTCATCGTTGGGGTCGGTGCTCGTACCCGCATCATCCCAATAGCCGGGGTCAACAAAATTTGGTTCGGCATCGATATTGCCCTGCCCCCAGTTGATGACCATATTATCATCCACACATACATCGCCCAGGCCGCCCTCGATATTACTATATGAGATTGTCATCTCTGTAATCTCCTCCCACGGCCAGAGACGCAGGGTGTTAATCAGGGCCAACTGGTTGCCGAATACGGCGGTATTATCGCGGACAATACAATTGACCGCCGTGGGATTGGCCTCTCTGAACGAACCAATACCGCCGCCTTCGTAGGCCGTATTGCCAACGATTGTACAATTGACAGCAATCGGGCTGGACCAGTAAGCATACAGCCCACCCCCGCGGTGTTCTGCCGAGTTACCGCTGATGATGCAGTTCGTTATTATTGGGTTGCTGGGTGTGTCCTCGCTGTCGCCCCAACAACATATCCCGCCCCCGTGGTGTCCGTGACCGGGAGGCGAATTGCCGATGGCTGAATTGTTAGTAATTATACAGTTTGTAATTGTCGGGCTACTTCCACGGCGACAGTATATCCCGCCGCCGTAACCATAGGTATTAAAACTGTTTGAGCTGATAATACAATTTGTGATTGTGGGGCTGCTTCCGTAGCCGCAATGTATTCCGCCGCCGTGGTCTATTGTTAAATTGTTTGTGATAATACAGTTTGTTATTGTCGGACTGCTGTTGAAAATACAGTTGATTCCGCCGCCCTGGTAGGCGCCGCCGCCGCCGGTAATTGTAAGGCCGCTGACAACAGAATTGGCATCTTCTCCGCTGTGAAAATAAAATCCACGATGTGCGTTTCCAGTGGCGCCCTGGGAATCGATTATTGTTGCCGCTACGATGTCAAAATCCTCAGGGTCTGTGCTGCGAAGAGTAACGGGTTTTCCGCCGAAATCGATATCTCTGTTGCCCTGACCTGTATATCGTCCGCGCGCCAGAACCACAACGTCGCCATCATTTGCATCGTTAATTGCCTGCTGAATGTTATCATACCGGCTGCCACTGGTGATGTTCCAGACCGGCCAAGCCTCATTGGCCCCAATATCCACGCATTGGCCCAAAAGACGCTGTTCCCCATAATAGTCGGTCTCGCCCGGCTCCGGAAGATAATTTGGGTCGCCGGCATTTATACAAGCCGAACTAAGCTGTAAATGGTAGTCCTGGACACCTGCAAATTGAGGGTCGGCGCTGATGTTGCCGTTTATCCCCGTCTGCTCACCGATAAGAGGACAGTAATTACCAGCGCTATGGTCCCATACATTGTTGTACTTCACCACAGGGGGGACAACTGAAGCATATATGCCATAAGATGCATCGGACACGATAATGTTGTTCTCGATAACGGGGGCAGAGTCTGTGATGCACTCTATGCCGCCTCCGTAAGCGGCCGAACCTTCATTTCCGGCGATGGTATTACCGATAATCGTTGGTGTTGAGCCGCCTTTGACCCTTATGCCGGCCCCTTCGACATTATTGATAATCAAGTTGTTGCGGATGGTCGGATTGCTGGAGTGGAAAATACCTATACCTGCCCCATTGCCGGATTCGTTTTCGGTGATAAAATTTCGTTCGATAAGAGGATTGGACAGATAATAAACGTAAACTCCGCCGCCACCAAAGTTGCCTGCGATGTTGGCCTGTATGAGATTGTCTCTGACAGTGGGCTCTGACATGTACGTAATATGAACACCTGCTCCGAGCGCCGAATCGTTGCTGATTATGTGGTTATTTTCAATGAGTCCATTAGACCACTGCCTGAAGTGAATCGCACCGCCATAGTAATCAGCGTGGTTGTTTTGCATGAGGTTATCGGTAACGATGGGGTCGCAGCCCTGAAAAGCTACGATTGCGCCGCCATCGCCATGGTCATCCTGGGGATAACTGCTGTCGGGAGGGGTAAAACCATGTTCCACAATCGCGGAATTGTCCTCAAATACATTACCGATGATTATCGGGCTTATATGGACCGGAGGATTGCTGGGGTCGTCGGGATTAACCGGGGCACCGTAGATGTAAACGCCTCCACCCTGACCTGCCATATTGCCGATAAAAACGTTCTTACTAATTGTTGGCTGGGACATGTTATAGCAAACCACGCCACCTCCACAGCGATTCCAAAGCAATCCCTGAAATTCCCAGGATACCGGTATCCACGAGCCGGTACCGCCGGTTATGGTAAAGCCCTCAAGAACCGAATCGTTGCCTTCACCGGAGTTGAACGTTACCACAGAGGCGTAGTTTGGGTCAGCCGGCAAACTACCGTCGATAATTGTCACTGAGACTATATTTGGATTGTTTGGGTCAGCCGAACGTACGGTAATTGCCTTGCCTGAGAAGTTGATGTTTTCGTAATATGTATTTGGATCTACGATGACCACATCGCCGTTTTCAGCATCATCAATCGCCGACTGGATAGAAGGGTATTGGCTGGGTACACACAAATCCTCTCCACGGACAACAGAACTGCCCAGGATAACTATCAATATTAAACAAAGCCTTGTCACCCTTTTCCTCATTGTAGAAGGTGCTCCTCAATATACTATTATACCTAAAACAGCCTTAAAAATCTACCCTTTTCTATCCGGGTATTTCAATGACTCGCGTAAATACAGTCGGCCACTGGCTATGTCGGTTGATTGGTTACTCGACTTTTGTGAAAGGCCGGTTATAGGACTATAGGCCGTGTTTTTTTGAAGTTTTGCCAAATTCAAACAAAACTTGAGAAAAACAGTCCCTTATGGTAAATTTGCCCATAGTTTGAATCGAAAATAAGAGATAATTTTGAGGTCCTGAATATGAATGTACTATTAGTTGGCAGCGGTGGACGTGAACATGCCATTGCCTGGAAGTTGGCTCAGTCGATGACCGGCCAGCTCTACATCGCTCCCGGAAATCCCGGAACCGCTATGTGCGGCACGAATGTCGATATCGGCTCAAACGATATTGCCGGCCTTGTGGATTTTGCAAAAACCGAGAATATTGGTCTTGCAGTGATTGGTCCCGAAGACCCCCTCGCAGCAGGTGCGGTTGATGCATTCACTGAAGCCGGAATAAAGGCCTTTGGACCCGGCAAAGGGGCTGCCCGGCTCGAGGCCGACAAAACCTTTGCAAAGAAAATAATGCGGGCCAATGCCATCCCCACGGCCGAGAGCAGGATATTCGACGATTTCTCAGATGCCAAGGCATATATAGCCAGCAGAGATGAGGCCGTAGTTGTTAAGGCTGCCGGGCTGGCCAAGGGAAAGGGGGTCTTTGTCTGTAACGACCCGGCTGACGGAATCCTTGCCGCTGAGAAGATTATGCGCAATCACATATTCGGTGCCGCCGGTGCCAAGATTATTGTTGAAGATAAGCTGCTTGGACAGGAGGCATCCATATTGGCATTTGTTGACGGCAAAAGTATTTACGTCTTAGAAAGCTCACAGGACCATAAGCCTGTCGGCGACGGCGATACCGGACCAAATACCGGAGGTATGGGTGCATACAGTCCCGCTCCGGTTGTGACCGAGCAGCTTATGGACCAGATTGTCAAGGAAGTCCTGGTGCCCACCGTTGACGGAATGAATCGTAATGATACCCCGTATAAAGGAGTTTTATATGCGGGCATTATGCTCACCCAGGGCGGTCCGAGGGTGCTTGAATTTAACGTCAGATTCGGCGACCCCGAAACCCAGCCGATACTGATGCGATTAAAGAGCAATCTTCTCGAGGTGATGCTCGCAGTCTGTGACGGTTGCCTGGAACAGGTCGCTCTTGAGTGGGACCCGAGGCCGGCCGTTTGTGTCGTCATGGCCTCAGGCGGATACCCAGGCGATTATGAAAAGGGCAAAAAAATATCCGGTCTCGCTCAGGCCGACCGACTCAAAGACGTTGTCGTCTTTCACGCAGGAACAGCCGACAAAGACGGCGATATCGTTACCGCAGGCGGACGAGTGCTCGGTGTAACCGCCCTCGGTGATACTATTGCCGACGCAAAGGAAAGAGCTTATCAAGCAACGGGCACTATCAACTTCGATGGGGCTTATTATCGTCGAGACATTGCCGATAAGGCAATTAACTGAAGTAGTTGGGGACAGGCACCGATTTTTGTCGGATTTTGGTTGGAAAATAAGGATAAATAGGTGACTGTCCCAAACTTACACATAAGAATCGGGTTCCTCTGGCGACTTGTGGTCGTCTTGATTGTTTGCATTGTTTGTTGGGCCCTTTACACGCTTGCCGGGAATAAACTGCTGGCGCCAATCGCAAGACGCCGGATAGAGCAGTTGACCGGGCTGGCCGTCGAGATAAAGTCCATTGATTTCAAAAGCACAGGCTTTGTAAGGATGAACTACCTCGTAATTGGCGAGCCGGTGATACAATCTTACGAAAGCAAAGTCCTGAGAGCCAATAAGGTGGACGTCCGGTTTTCATTGGCGAGTATTCTCAGATTGAAGCCCCAAATTAAGAAAATTATCTTAAGAGATTACATCGTCAACGCACAATACAATACCCAAACCATGCAATGGAACATCGCCTCGCTCAACATCAGGAAATCCGCCAAAGCCGAATGCCTGTTGCCTCACATCCAGGTAAAAAATGGAATACTGAAACTTACCAAAGTTGAGCACGACCAGGTTAGCGACATCGCCGTCATCGAGGTTGATGGTGAGCTAAAGCCGGCGCGAGTTGCCGGCCGGACATACAGCTTCTATTTTGAATCAAAGGACAACACTACCGATCAATACTATTTCGTGCGTGGCATCTGGGAAAGCGGCGCCCACGGTAAAGTTATCCTGAGTGGGCGCATACCACCGACCAATTTGCCCGTACTCGGCAATCGCTGGGCGATAAACAACCTCGTACTGGACCTCAGCTACGACCCGAAACAGATTTCAATCAATCGGCTCAAATGTGCCCTCGACAGCAGAACTCAACTCGCTCTGGCCGGGACCGTTACGGATTTGGCCCCCGGGGCCGAATATGATATCCAGATACATTTCAAAGACCTGCTGCTTACTTCTAAGCCGACGCTTAACGCCCTTGTCTATACCCCTCCAATCCTTGAAAAACTTGCCCCCGGCCTGCGCAAATTCCTCACCCAATACGATCCTCACGGCTGGGGTGATATTGATGTCAGAACCAAAGGCACGTTTGGCCTGTTAGACAAAAGCACCTGGCTCGGAACCGTTACGTGCCGGGACATTTCGGTCCTCGACCGAAAATTCCCATATCGACTGGATCACATGACCGGCTTGTTGGATGTTACCGAAAAAAGTGTTACCCTGAACAACCTAAAATGCAAGCATGGTACTGTGGACCTCGTCATCAACGGACGTGCTGAGAAATTCAACCGGCAGTGGTGTTACGATGTGCAAATTACCAGCTCAAACATGGTGCTGGATGACGATTTGTACAAGGCCCTCAATACCGAACAAAAGAGGCTTTGGTTCACCTTCGCTCCCACCGGACTTGCCCGGATTCATTACAAACTGGCTCGCCGGCCCGACGGGGAAAGGACAACTGCACTGGTCGTTGCCCTTCTTGATGCTCAGGCCGTTTATCAACACTTCCCTTATCCGCTGAAGAACCTCACCGGAAACGTATATATTGAGCCCGGCACACTTGAACTTGACCATGTCGTTTCGCAGTATGACGGACGCAGCATAACCTTAAACGGCCAAATCACCGGGACCGAAACCGAAAGGCCCAGATACAATATTACAATAGACGCCGATGATGTACCTATAGATTCAACACTAAAGGCCGCGCTCCCTGCAAAACAAAGGGAATTTTATGAAAGTTTTGTTGAGTTGAACGCCCTGACAGATGTCGAGATTAAGGTTTTCCCTAATGAAGTAGGCACGCGCCTGGTCGAATATATCGCTACTGCAAGGGTTAAAAACGCCTCTCTGATATATGAAAAGTTCCCTCTGCCCTTAACTGATGTCAACGTTGAGGCGATTTTGACTCCCGACCTTGTCAGACTCAAGAGCATGACCGGCAAAAGTGGCGACAGTACTGTTGCAGTTAAAGGTGCGGTTTGGCCCCCTGACCAGGAAGAGCCTATGCCCGGCTATTGTTTGAATGTTGAAGCAAAGGGCCTTGAGCTTGACGGGCAATGGCTCAAAGCTCTGCCCGTGGAGGCCACCGAGTTGGTTGCAAAGCTGAATCCGACCGGCAAAGTGAATATATCTTCCGATATAAGTGCCGGTGCCGGAACCGCCGATTGTGCTCCTTACAGAGTGGTCATTGAGTGTTTGGGAACAAGCATCAACTTAGAAGCATTTCCATACCCGATTGAAAATGTTACAGGCTCGATTACGGTAACACCCGAAAACATCTTATTGCAAAACTTAACTGCAACAGGCGCCCAAACCGCCGCTGGTCCACAATCGACTCCTCAAATTACCTTAGACGGTTGGCTAATTGCCCGCCACGCAGAAGTGGTCAGCGGCCGGATAAGTCTTCATGCGCACAATATCGCGTTAAATGATGCACTTGCCCGCGCTCTCCCTGAGTATCCGGCAAGTATTTACCATGCTATTTCACCTGCCGGGACAGTTGACCTGGATATTGACGAGGCGATTTTCGACACAGATACCAATAACCAGCGGTGGCTGAAATTCGCCGGCGCCCAATTAACATTTAAGCAGTGCAGCTTTGTTTCTCGGCAAACTCTCGATGACTTTGACGCCGTATTGACCGCCGACCTTTCCTACAAACTCGGCCACGGCCTGTGGTCCGCAAGCGCAGACCTCAATGCCGATACTTTGAGTGTCAGAAATCAATTACTCCGATCTCTGCGGGCGCCTATAACCTACAACCGCAAAAACACATCCTTCATAAGCAACGGCTTTACGGCCGATTGTTACCACGGAAAGGTAATAGGCGATCTTGAACTAAAACAACCCACCGGCAAGTTGACGCCGTATGTCCTCAGCCTGGTTTTTGACGACATTGACATCGCCGGTATTCTCGCCGCAGCCGCCAAAGGCGAACAGCAGCGCTCTGAAACGCACACTCGCGGTTTGGCTGACGGCGCCTTCACTGCCGTTGGTACATTAGGCCAAAAAGCCTCAAGCATAGGACGACTGAACGCCAGCATCACTGATATGGAATTGGCCAGACGTTCTTTGCTCGGCAAAGTACTTACCGCTCTGCAACTCGCTGAGCCTACCGATTTCATATTCAGTGATATGACCGTGGCTGCATACCTTAAAGAGAGCGAAATCGTCTTTGAGGAGGTTTATATGTCCGGCAAATCTACGGTCCTGGCTGGTAGCGGCCGACTCGATTTGGATAGTAATGAGATTGTTCTGGATTTGACCGCCTCCGGGAAAAAGATTACTTCCGAACCCTCATTTCTTGAATCCCTCGCCAAGGGTTTGGGCTCGGCGGTAGTTAAAGTCGAGGTCCGAGGGGATATCGAAAAGCCGGACATTCAGACCAAAACCCTGCCCTTGTTCCGGGACCCGCTGGGCATTCTCGGTACCAGGCGGTAGTGGTCTTTCAAACTTGAATTTGCCCGCTGCGGCGCATCGCGACGAGTTGGCCAAAACCCCACGTAAAAGGCCCTTCGATAAACTCATGACCGATAAGGCTAAATATTTAGCCTACGGTTTTGCCGCAGGTCTTGAGAACCTCAACCCTCTAAGTCAACAATCTGTGTGAACTTCACAAGGCTAACTGCGTTGTACGGGTCTTTTACCGCTTGACCGAGCAGGCCGACTTTGCGATTTATGAATTTGTCTATATCAATTCCTGAAGCGCTGTCCGCCGGCGCTGCGTAACATGTGATTTTACCGGTTTCATCGACTATCAGATAACGCTGCCCGCCGGTCTCGGCAGTGTATATTTTGGAAGGCCGCAGATGACCAATTGCTATGAATTTGCCGGGGTCCGGCAGATTTTCGACCTTCACCGCGTAACGGTTCTTAATCTGCTCCCTCGCATTTTTCAGTTTGGCGTCCTGATTTTTAATTTCGTTATCAACCTGCAGTGCCAACTCAAATCGCCCTACAAGATCAAGCTGGTACTCGGCGTAGAGCTTGGCCTTACCCGCCTGGGGGTCGTCTTTGATTGCGTTAAGTGCCTTTTTGATTGGGCCGTAATTTTGTTTGGCGATTGGTTTTTTCAGCTCAGCGTTGATTTGTTCGGCCAACTTGTAGCATTGTTTGAGTCTAATCGTTTCTGCAGAAGGCTTTTTCGGCTTAACAACCGGCGGCGGTGCAGGTTTGGCGGGCTTAGGCTTAGGGGCCGGCTTAACCACGGTTTCGACCTTTGGCTCCGGCTCAACGACCGGCTCAGGTCTCGGCGGCAGTTTAGGCGGCTCAGGCTTTGGAACCGGCCCAATGTACTTTACGTATTGGGCGCTCACCCACAAGTGGGCGCCGGGAGGGGGAACTATCTTGTAGTAATCACCTTTGCCGGCCTCTTCACCGGCGAGCTTGACCTGGTCGCCTTTATTGAGTTTTGCCTGCAGACTGTGTGAACGCATCGGCTCGACATAGTCCGACCCCGCCCAAACACGTACTGAGTCGCCGGTTACAATTCCTATCCCGGGATTATCCGGGTCCAGTTCGACAAAATTCTTGGAAATCCATGAGAAGCTGCCCGCCGGCGGAAGAATCTTCAGCCAACTGTGCTCGACGCCAACCACTATAACTCGAGCCGGGGCGCTGAGCTTGCCGCAGCGATAATACGCCGTCCCTGCCCCGGAACGAATGTTAACGTCGCTGCCCATCAACTCGCCGACATAAGGAAATGTAACCTCTTTTGCCTCAGCCGTTTCCGCAGTTGTCTTAATTACCGGCTCCGATTCGGGAACCTGGCCAACGCATACTGTTGCGGCAAAGGCAAGGGCCACAACGCCTAAAAGAATTGTTCGAGTCAGCATTTTTAGTCTCTCCCAAAAAACTGGTTCAAAGCTAATAAAGGCGCAGTCCTTTTTTGCTCGCCTACTTACTTTCAAACTATCACTGCCTGCAGGCCTTGTCAACCCTTTTTCCGTGCCATTTTCACAGAAAGCCCTGTAAAGTGGAGAGCGAAAAACCGAGGAGCCGCTTACTACTTCGCGAAACTCGCTACGAAGTACAAGTCGCGGGGATATTTCGTCGCTTGTCGCTCGGGGTTCGGGTTTCGTGAATAATGGATTGTTGATATTTTCTCTGCCATCTGTCTTCGACTCGACTATGCTCGTCGCAGGCCGTCTTCTGACATCTGGACGCGTATTATACCCGATTTTTGGTCGGTGTCAAGCACTTTTTTCGGGAATTTTTAAACTGTTTTTGTGTGTTTTGTAATCTATTAACACATAGGGCTTTATGAAATGACAAATTCCAAAAAAATCTCACTTTTTTAGCGCCGGTGTCTTCCGACCGAATCGGAGGAATCTGTTCAGACAGCCCGCGCAGCGAATCAACCCCCTATTCACTATTCCCTATCGACTAATATGCCGCCCGCTTCGGGCGTTGATTTGAGGAGGCGGGAGGGATAACAGTATAAGTGATTGACTTTTGTTCATAGGCGTATTATCCTGGCCCTTGTGGAATTTAAATTTTCAGATTGAAATGGTTCTTTTTGTACGGTTGACAAAGGTGAAATCATGTTTAA
>QNBT01000046.1 GCA_003644205.1 Planctomycetota bacterium
AGAATGGCGCTACATCCTGACATACGCTAACAGCGTTCTCGACGGTGAACAGTGTCAGACCGATTACGCACTTAGCTATGTGTACTACGATTACCCGGACATGGCAAGCTGGCAGGGAGATACACAGGAGTTCAACTTAGCACTTTCCTGGCCAAATCTGTGCCCGATGGGTATAGTACCAAGCTATATCATCATCGACTCGTGGCCCACCCACGGCGGAACCAGAAACGCCGGCAAGGGCGGAGTTGGCGGCAATAGGGCTACAGCCGGCTTTATTCACGTCTTCGGGTTGAACTATGGCTTACCGGTTGAAGGATTTTTGCCGAATAATCCCGAGCAGGTCCTTGACCTCAGTTGGAATATCACCTACAACGACGGCACATACGGTTCAACCGTTGACCACGACTGGTCGCACATGGTCTGGGGCATCTCAACAGACATCGACCTGCCGTATGGTACTTTGACGCCGGCTGTGTACTATCAGAATTCGATGGAAGACACGGTCAACAACCAGGATGAATTCTGGTGTGGCCTCTCGTATGGCTTCAGCTTCTAAGAGCCTGACAGTATTCGAGAAAAAATGGGCCGGTTAAAGACCGGCCTTTTTTTACTTTTGTTTGCACCGGACTACTTGGTGAGGCTCAAAGTCAGCTAACGCCACAAGATTTAACAGGCAAACTGTGAAATTTAATGCGATTCACCGCAACATCAAACGCATCGCCGATATAAAGTGAGACCTTTTTCTTCCTGGCGGTGTCTTGCGCCACTCATAGATATAAAGCTTTTTAACCGGCACATCCGTTGCCGGTGCTATCAGTTCAATTTGCTTTACATGGTTATTATTTATCGGACCTTCGGCATACAAAATCAGACATTTTGATAAGCGAATCTTTGGCGGAGCTTGCATCCAGAGCACTTAACGATTCGGTTGCCTTTTTGCAGAATTGCTCAACCATACTCCGCGTAAACTTTGTGCTGCCGGATTTTTCAAGAATTTCGGCCGGTTGTTCTGGTTTGTTCTCTTCCCAAAGCTGTTCAACAAGGCCGGATTTATGCCCTCCCGTAGCGGTAGTAAGCAGATGGATAATCGGCAGGGTCGGTTTATGCTGCGCAAAATCTGTGCCCAGAGTCTTGCCCGCTTTGACCTCATCACCGATAATGTCGAGCAGGTCGTCCGTAATTTGAAAAGCCATCCCCAGGTTCAAGCCGTATTCCGAAAGAGCGCAAAGCTGCTCTTTGCCGCCCGACGCAGCCAGGCCGCCGAGATAACAGCAGGTACTGAACAAAAAGGCGGTCTTGTCCTTTATAATTTCAAGGTACTCGTCCTGAGTCAGTTGCCAGTTGGCCCGCTGTGTGTTTTGCACCAGTTCACCTTGGCACATCCGGACAGTGGTATCTGAAAGTGCTTGTATAATCGCCGATGTCTCAAGGGCCGCGCACATTGAAAAAACCTTGCTCAGCAGAAAATCACCTAACAAAACGGCCGATTCGTTACCCCACAGTGTATTGACGGTAGCGGCGTTTCTGCGATGCGAAGCTCCATCAATGACGTCATCATGCAACAGAGTCGCGGCATGAATCAGTTCAACTATTGCGGCGATTTCGATGTGCCTGGGCACTATACGCCCGCAGCTTTTGCCCGCCAGCAGTACTAAAGCCGGACGTAGCATCTTGCCGGCTCTGCCGCTAATGTGTTCAAACAGAACGTTTACGGACTCGATTGAACTTGTCAACTGTTCCGAAATCCGTTCTTTGACCTGGTCAAGTTCATCTGAGATAATGCTGAAGAGACTGCTCAGATGTGTATCAGCCACGGTTCGCTGGGCCGTCTCGTTTCTTTCAGGAGTGGGCATATTCATAGAACTTTTTTTTAAGCAGTCTGGTAATTGGTCCGGGTTTGCCGTCGCCAATCACTCTGCCGTCGATATCTATGATGCCTATAACCTCGGCGGCGGTGCCGGTCAGAAAGAATTCATCACAGACATACAAATCGAACCGTGTAAGATTCTTCTCAACGACCTCTAAGTTTTCTTTTTTGGCCAGCCGGATCACGAGTGTCCGTGTGATGCCCGGGAGCGAGCCTGCCTGAGTCGGCGGGGTGCAGATGACCCCGTTTTTGACTATAAAGACGTTGTCGGCGACGGCCTCGGCGACGTAACCTTCGTGGTTGTACATAATAGCCTCGCTTACGCCTTTATCGAGGGCCTCAATCTTAGCTAAGATGTTGTTGAGGTAATTAAGGCTCTTTATCTGCGGAGGCAGCGAGAGAGGATGGTTGCGGATGGTGGCAGCACTTACAACCTTCAGCCCGGTTTCGTAAAGCTGTTCCGGATAGAGTTGAATGTTATCAGCGATTATGATTATACCGGCCTTTTTGCAGATGAACGGATTCAGACCAAGGTCTCCGGCACCGCGAGTAACAATTAACCTGATATAGCAGTCTGTAACCTTATTGGCTTCGACGGTTTTTTTAACGGCATCGGCAAGAACGTCCCTGTCCATAGGGACAACGAGGCGAATAACCTTTGCCGAATCGTAGAGCCTGTCCAGATGGGCGGCAAATTCGAAGATTTTGCCGCTATAAACCCGGATGCCCTCGAACACACCATCTCCGTAAAGCAGGGCATGGTCAAAAACAGAAATTCTTGCCTCCTCTTCGTCAACAAGTTTGTCATACATCCAGATTTTCAAAGCCATAACAGAAACTCCGCAATATCGCAATTTCAGTTGTACAGGGCCACAGGTCGCCGTTACACAATTTTACCGTCGGCCAGCCTTATCACATTGTGCGCCCGCTGGGCGATTCTATCATCATGTGTTACCATTACGATAGTCTGGCCGTCGTTATTCAATTCTTCCAGAACCCCTAAGATACCATTTCCCGTCTCGGAGTCAAGGTTTCCTGTGGGTTCATCGGCCAAAAGCAGCGCCGGCTTATTCATCAAGGCCCTTGCAATTGCGACTCTCTGCCGTTCTCCGCCGGAAAGCTGATAAGGTTTATGGCCGATTCTATCAGCCAGCCCAAACCGTTCAAGAAGGCTTTTGGCGTGTTTTTTGGCCCCTATTCGCCGTCTCAGCCACCCGATGGTGCTACTTTGTGCCATTGCCGGTAACATCACGTTTTCCAGCACATTCAATTCGTCCAGAAGATGATAAAACTGAAACACAAAACCCACCATTTTGTTCCGAAATCTGTTCAGTTCGCCCGCCCTGAACTTATCCAGCCTTTTGCCCTCAAACTGAACCGAACCGGCATCCGGCTCGTCAAGCGCGCCTAATATGTGCAGAAGCGTGCTCTTACCGCTGCCGGAAGCGCCCACAATAGCGACGAACTGGCCCGCCCGAACCGAAAAATCAAGGCATTTGAGAACCTCTATCTTGGTCTGGCCCATCTTATATGACTTGAATAGTCCACTTGCTTTTAACATTTCGCTCATAACTGGTTCACCTGTAATACCTCGACCGGCCGCTGTCCTGATGCGCGCACGCTCGGTAAAAAGGCCCCTGCAAGTGCGGCGAGTACTGCCGTTGCCATGATAACCGCCAACACTTCCCATTTAATATCGTTGGGAATCTCGCCTATCGCATAGACCGTCCTGTCCCACAACTGCCAGCCGAAACGTTCAAAGAGCCAGTCTTCCATATCATTGATTTTAACCAGAAACCCGCAGCCGGCACCTGCACCTATACCGGCACCGACCAGGCCCACAAGCGCCGCAAAAGTAAGAAACAACTGAACAATCACAGCCCTGGAGACACCAACGCTTTTGAGTGTGCCGATATCCTTGGTCTTGTGTGAGATAATCATATAAAAAACCACAAAGATTATAAACACTGTAATAATGCCTAACATCCCAAAGAGCAAAATGAGCATCATCTGCTCCTTCTCCATCGGCGCAATGGAGCTGCGACGGTAGTCTGGCCAGCTTTGAACAGTAACATTTTTTAACAGGTTTGCATACTTTTGATTTGCCCGCGCCGCCGCAAAGACCTTCCACATCTTGGCAACCCTGCCAACTCCGGTCTTGAGGCTTGTGCCATCGGCAAATTTAATGTGTATCGCACTTGCCCGCGGTGTTGCACCGGCCATACCAAAGAGCTCGCCGGCTAACTCAAAAGGCAGGTAAACCATTCGAGCATCGACTTTGACAAGCCCGGTATGGCTGTCATCACTGTAGTAGATAGTTTTACTATTAACCAGGTCGGTTGCCGCCTTTGCGAGCGCGCCTTTGGCTGTTAGGGGAAAACAGGTTACCATTAGCTCAATTCGCATCGGTTCGGAACTGTGGTAGTACTTGCCGGACCTGTCTCGGCTTCTGGAAATCATATCGATACCGACCACACAACCGGCAAGGGTGGGATTATAAGTCGGCGTAAAGGCATCTGAGGGGTTCTCTTTGTGGTAATAAAGAGTTTGGGCGAATTTTGTCGCCTCACAGAAGCCGGCCGGCTCAATCCCCATAATCTCAACGCCGATGTTCCGGCCCGTTCCCGGTTGTGTCAAAAGCCCAAAACCTTTTACAACCGGCGTCGCCGCCTGCACAAATTCCTGTTTTTCAAGCTGTTTCAAAAAGTCTTCGTAATAGGCAAAGCCTACCAGAGATTCCGTGCTGACAATACAATCTCCCACGAAGTCGTGGTTTTTGCCTTTGAACTCGCTCACTAAGCCGTTCATCACCGTCATTACCACAACGACAATAAAGACACACAACGCCACCGCTACGACGGCGAGGTACGTTATGCGCCTTTTCAGGAAATACCGTGTTGGCAAAATAAGTTTATACATTTTTTAGTCTAACCGACGACCGGTTACTATGAACTATTCATACCTTAATATCTTAACGGGTTTTACCATGGCCGCCGCAATAGCCGGTATCAGTGCACCAACAGCGGCAGCCAAAACCGCAGCAAGTCCAATCCAGACAACCGACTCCCAGTTCACCTGATTAGGTATCCGCGTGAACATATAAGTACTGCTTTTCCACAGCTTCAGGCCGAACACAATACTTATCAACCGCTCGATGTAGTTGACATTTCTCGTGAACAAATATCCTATGAAAACGCCGAGACCAGAACCGATAAGACCTATTACTAAGCCGAAAACTACAAAAAGCAGACCAACCGCCCCGGAGTCAAGACCGCAGCTTTTTACTATCGCTATATCTTTTTGCTTGGTCATAACTATTAAATAGAATATGCAGAAAATAAGCAGCACCACACCTGCGCTGACCACCCCGAATATCAGCATAAGCATGCCCATCTGCTTTTTGTACTCGGCCAGAAGCCTGGCCTGCATCTGTCTGGAGGTGCTGATTTCCGCAAGCGATATGGCATAATTCGGCCAGTCCAGTTCCTTCTCGGCGAAGTTGCGCCAAATGCCGCGAACAACAGCTAATGCAGCCTCCGGGCGTGCGCGGCGGCTCAGCCTGATTTGAATCATGTCAGCCACTTTGCCCTGCGACGGGTACAGTTTGCCGGCAAGGGCATCGATAGGCAGATACACGAAGTCTTTGTCAAACTCGTAAACGCCGCTGAAGACAACGTCGGCAATTGTGAACTTTATAATTCTGGCCTTCAGTTCACTCGTCCCGGTGGTAAGAAAAACCTTATGTCCGATGCTTGCGGTCACCTGCTTAAAATCATACTCATCCGTAACATCATCGGGCCTGGCAACAACACCTATCCCTACAAAGCCGGCCAACTGTTCGGTATCGCCGGCTGCTGTAAAAGCCGGCGGTTCTATTTCACCCTTGTGTTTGACAAGTAAATCCGCAAAAGGGGTTACCCTTTCCCTGCTTGCAGGTTCAATCCCCCAGATTCGCACCGCCCGGACGTCCCCTGTTCCTTTACCCAAATGCAAAAGTCCCTGCCCGGAGAGGACCGCAGTGGCGGCTTCTATTTGACCGTTCGCTTCAAGACTGCTTATAAGCCGGTCGTATTTGGAAATCGTCATGGTGGCAGGTGCTGCTATGACGATATCCCCCAAGTGCTCGTCGGCACTGGTTTCAATGGCTTCGATAAAACCGGTAAAAAGACTTGCCACCGTTATCAGCAAAGCGCACGACATCGCCACAGCGGCAATGCTCAAGAGCAAAATCTTTTTCCCACAGAGATACTTGAAGCAAAGAAAAAGGCTTAACTGTTTCATACACTGCTCTGTAGAAAAGAAGTTATAATTGTCATTCTGAACCCCGGCGCGCCGGGACTCAGAATGACATTTAAGGTTTCGGCGGTATCGGTTTTAGTAAAGGGAATAGTACCACGTCCCGAATGCTCGTTGCCCCCGTCAGCACCATAATAAGTCTGTTGATACCGATACCCAGACCGCCGGCCGGAGGCATCCCGTACTTAAGCGCGGAGATAAAATCGGTGTCCATCGTTGCCATCGTTTCAGTCTGGCCGCGCAACTGCATCTTGAAATTGGCCTCCTGGACGGCCGGGTCGTTAAGTTCCGTATAGGCGTTCGCTGTTTCCATCCCTGCGATGTACAATTCAAAACGCTCGGCAAATTTCGGGTTTTCACCACTCGGTTTTGTCAGTGGGCAAAGCTGGGCGGGATAATCAATCACAAAAGTCGGATTCTCAAGCCTGTCCTCGACCACAGCTTCGAACACCTTGTCAACAACCACCACGTCGTCCATTGCCGACTCGTCAATTTCAAGGTCCGCAGCCTTGTTGCGAACAGAGGCGACATCCTCAATATCACAACCTGCGTACTCGGAGAATAACTCGGCATATTTTGCCCGACGCCAGGGGCCTGCGAAGTCAACTGTCATATCACCAAAACTTACCTGCATGCTTTGGCAGTGCCTTTGGACCAATGAGCTGATAAGCTCTTCGGTAAGAGCCATCATGACATTATAATCGGCGTAAGCCTGATACAGTTCCAACATTGTGAATTCCGGGTTATGCCGCCTGCTCAGGCCCTCGTTGCGAAAATTGCGGTTTATCTCAAAGACCTTTTCCATACCACCGACCAGCAATCTCTTGAGAAACAACTCCGGCGCAATACGCAGGTAAAGGTCTATGTCAAGGCTGTTGTGATGGGTGATAAAAGGCTTGGCCGCTGCACCGCCTGCGATACTCTGCATCATAGGGGTCTCGACCTCCACGAAGCCGCGATGCTGCAGGAAGCTGCGCACCTCAGCCACAATTGCACTTCTGGTTTTGAATCGCTCCATCACCTCGGGATTAGCCCACAGGTCAACATACCTCTGCCGATAGCGCAGGTCCGGGTCCGCCAAGCCGTGGAATTTTTCCGGCGGAGGCAAAAGCGCCTTGCCGAGCATCGTTATAGTCTCGGCCCAGATGGTAATTTCGCCGGTCTTTGTTCTGCCCAATTCACCTTCTGCTCCGATGATATCACCGAGTTCCAGAAGTTTTGCCGTGTCCCACTGTTCCGACAGTACCTTCTTGGAAAGACCCAACTGGATGGTGCCGGTCGAATCACGCAGGGTAATAAAAATCAGCTTGCCGATATTCCGCAACAAGACGATGCGACCTGCACAACGCGCTCGCCTGCCGGTTTTGTCATCGGCAAATCTTTCCCTGATACTTGCCGTTGATTCAGTGCCGTCAAATCGCCCGCCGTATGGCTCGACGCCCAACTGCCGCAAACGGGACAACTTTTGCTCTCTGGCTTGTTCGAGCTTACTAAGACCTCTTTGCCGTGCCAACTGACGCTTCCTTTGCATTTACTTTGTTTGGTTTTCTCTAACTTTCGGCGGGCAATTTGGCGCTTGTGCTGGTGCCGGTCGTTTCTTCAATCTTGAGCACATGTCCTTCCTGAATCATCTTGGCCTTAAGCACTAATAGTCCTATTGCCAACTGCGGATCGGCTTCCAATGTTTCGGCCAACGAGTAGCGCTTCACCAATTTAGAGACTCCATTGCTGTCCGTCCTTGCCAGTACCTCGTTAGCACCGTGGACCTCATTGAGCTTACGCTGCTCATCGGAGCAAAGCTTCACCTCTACGTCAGGTGCGATACCCCAGTCCTTCCTGCCCATTTTTTCCGCAATATAGCGGTTCTTCACGCGCTGGTCGCTCGGCAGGTGGTAATAGGCCATCGTGTACTTAAATTGTGAGCCGTCGCCGGGAAACTGTGTTATCGTCTGGACGCTGCCCTTGCCGTAGGTTCTCTCACCAACCAGAGTGGCGCGTTTGTACTTGGCATCCTGAAGGGCACCTGCCACAATCTCGGAGGCACTGGCGGAATGTTGGTTTATCAGCACCACGAGTGGATATTCAGGGTGGGTTCCCTTTTTGTGAGCGGCCTCGTATGTTGAGATGCCCCAACGGGGTTGACTCTTGACTATTAGTCCTTCTGAGACAAACATATCGACTACGGCAGCGGCGGCGGATAGGTAGCCACCTGTGTTGTCGCGCAAATCGACAATCAGTCCCTTCAAACCTCTGCGTTCGAGGTCATTCAGTATAATTTCCATGTCGGGTGCCGTCGTTTCGGTGAAATTGGTGATGCGAACGTAGCCGATATCATTCAACGGGTCTATCATATATCGCCACCGTCCCCCATTGAGTCGTTGCCAGCCTCGAATAGTGGGAACGATAATGCTGTCTCTTACAATGACGACATCCTCGGTTTCGGTGGTTCCGGCGTGCCTTACCGTCAGGGTAACCCGTGTACCCTTCGGGCCCGTAATTTTGCTGACGGCACACTGGATGCTCATATCGTCGGTCGGTTCTCCGTCAACCGCTAAGATTACGTCGTCCACATCGAGTCCGGATGAATAGGCGGGGGTGTTTGGTATCAGGCTGACAACCTTCAATATGCCGGTGGCTTTGGATATCTGTATGCCGATGCCCGGGAACTTCTGTGTCATATTTTTTTCAAAATCCTTCACCTGCCACGGCCAAACCAGGTTCGTGTACGGGTCAAGGGCACTAAATGAAGCCTCTGAAAACCGGGCGATAACTATTTCCTGAGGTAACTCGATAGTAATTGAATTCAAGGCGAGGATTTCGTCAAATACCTTCAGAAACTTGTCTTGCGTAACCACTGCGAATGGGCCTGTTAATTCTTGTTGAATTGTTTCTATGCCCACTAACCATCCGGTGATTTTCTGGGCATCGGCTTGGTAGGCCAGTTTCTCGTTGCTTTTTGCAAGAACCTCACCAGTCAACTCACACTGCTTGAGTGCTTTGGCGGCCATTTCACCATAGTCAACGGTGCTGACGTAGTTGAAGTACAGTGCCTTAACGGCGCGATGAAACATCTTCGGTTTGATCCCCTCGTGTCGCTCCGCACTCGTGTCGCAACTGTTGTCTTTCAGCGATAATTCTATCTTAATCTTCTCGATAAGCTCCTCGGCATGCTCCTTGTACTCGGTGTTATCCGGCTCCAAAGTCCTTAGCCAGGAATAACAGTTCGCGTATGACTTAATCCACTCGCCACGAGCTTCATACTCCTGACTCTGCCGCAGGGCTTTTTCAATCGTTTGTTTTGCGAAAGGCGACTGGAGCAGGGCAATTTTCTTGCTTTCTTCGAGGCTGTCGGATGCTTTTATGATTGCCAGAAAAGCGTGGTTGATATCATTAACATCTTGGGGTCGGCTCTTTTCTTGAAGCTTTTCGAGTTCATCGATTTGCTTTGTATATACTTCGTTTCTGAATGCTTTGCGCTTGGCCTCTATCGCCGCATATTCAGATAAAATCATTCTCAACTGTTCAATGCCCTTGATTTGTCGGATGTCCGAGCCTTCAAGGACCTCTTGAGCGCTTTTGAAGTTGCCACTGGTGATATTTTCACACGCCTCGGCAATCAACTTGCCGGCTTCAGACACCGGCCTGGCGGCTTTAGCGGGCAACTGACGTTGTGGGAAGGACTTCGGAGCCGGCAAGCCTTTGGAAACCGCGCCGGCGAGGGGACACATGCCTGCTAACACTACCACCGCCAATAACAGGATAATCCGGAACCGGTGTTTACTGTTACATATTCGCAATCGACAACCTCGCACCATTCAAAAAACCTCCACCATGATTAAGGATTCAAAACCCGCAGGCCCAATACAGTTATCGGACAGATTGTACCTTCGGTTTAATAAGGTTCTTATCAGACAACAACCGCTCCCCTCGCATCCGCAGTCCAAATCACGACAATACGACGGACTATGTACACTCGGCGGCCTTGCCCGCACAACCAAGCACGTGCAGCTTCCGCTTGACCATCTCTCTTATGGCCTCTCGGCCGGGACCGAGGTACTTACGCGGGTCAAACTCGCCGGGTTTTTCCGCGAAGACCTGCCTGATCTTCGCCGTCAGCGCCATTCGCAGGTCCGTATCAATGTTCACTTTGCAAATCGCCATCTTTGCCGCCCGGCTGATTGCATCCTCAGGCACTCCCATCGCGTCCGGCATATCACCGCCGTACTTGTTAATCAGGTCCTTGAATTCCTTCAGAACGCTGCTTGAGCCGTGCATGACCAGCGGAAAACCCGGCAACTTCTCGCCCACTTCTTCAATCACGTCAAACGCAAGCTTCGGCTCAGTCTTGAACTTGAAGGCGCCGTGGCTTGTCCCGCAAGCTACCGCCAAAGAATCACATCCGGTCTTTTCGACAAAGTCCACCACCTGGTCCGGGTCGGTAAGGTGTTTGGACACATCGTCAACCGAAACGCCGACAACGTCCTCTTCGATTCCACCTAATTGGCCCAATTCCGCCTCTACCACCACATCATGGTCGTGAGCATACTCAACAAC
>QNBT01000047.1 GCA_003644205.1 Planctomycetota bacterium
ATTTCTTTAATCATATTTTTACTCTTGCCACAGAGCTCGCAGAGAACACAGAGTATATATTGATTTCTTTGTTAACAATAGAGAAGAATAGTAAATGGCCGCCGGCAATTAGTCAATCGCAAATCCCAATACAACCCCCCAATGCTTGGCCCTGCCTATTCCTCACACGAAGATTCAGTGTGAGTGGAAATTAGAATTATTTGGGTAGATAGATGAGCAGAAAACACAGATCAGAATATGCTTGACATCCATTTTGAACTGTCATGTTATGTAAAATGTATGTTTGTAATCGGCAGGTTCCGCTGCGTTCCGGAGTTTTGACAATGGCAGCACAGGTCAAATGCCCTTATTTGGGTTTGTTTCGTATTTCGTATTTCGACATTCGTGCTTTTGCTCGTTTTGTGCTTCGGATTTTAAGGCCGAAACCATTTTTTCCACTGTAAAATGGCGCTGTAGCCTCAATCAACTGTCATAATACAAATGGAACTCATGAGGGTGCGGCCGCAGGGCCAACGGTTCGATTTCTTCTTTACGCTTCCAGGTGACCCACGTCTCGACAAGGTCTTTAGTAAATACATCACCGGCAAGGAGAAACTTGTGGTCGGCCTCTAAAGCATCAACCGCCTCGGCTAATGAACCGGGTGTTTTGGGAAACCTGGCCAATTCTTCCGGCGTCATATCATAGATATCACAGTCGAGGGGCTCGCCTGGTTTGATATTGTTTTGAATACCATCGATTGCCGCCATAAGCATCGCCGTCCAGGCAAGGTAGCCGTTGCAAGTCGGGTCCGGACACCGGAATTCGAGACGCTTTGCCTTCGGATTTTCCGAGTACATCGGGATACGCACACCGGCTGAACGGTTCCGTTTCGACATCACCAGATTGACTGGGGCTTCAAAACCGGGCACCAACCGACGATAGGAGTTTGTAGTGGGAGCGGCAAAGGCAAGAATTGCCGGCGCGTGCTTCAAGATACCGCCGATGGAATACAGGCCGATGTCGCTAAGTCCTGCATAGCCGGAATCTGCAAACAACGGCTTGTCGCCTTTCCACAGCGAAAAGTGCGTGTGCATCCCACTGCCGTTATCATCAAAAACCGGCTTGGACATGAATGTAACCGTCTTGCCGTTGCGCTTGGCCACGTTCTTTACTATATACTTGTACCACATGAACTGGTCGGCCATCTTCACCAGCTCGGCAAACTTCATATCGATTTCAGCCTGACCGGCCGTGGCGACCTCATGATGATGCGCCTCGACAACGATGCCAACCTTCTGCATTTCCAGAGTCATCTCGCTGCGAAGGTCATGATACGTGTCGGTTGGACTGACAGGAAAGTAGCCACCCTTGAAACTTGGCTTATAACCGAGGTTAGGTTCTTCAAAACGTGCCGTGTTCCACGCGCCTTCAACGGAATCGATGCGGTACATGCCGGTATGCTGATTCTGCTCGTACCGGACCTCGTCGAAGATGAAGAACTCCGGCTCCGGCCCAATATAACAGGTGTCAGCGATGCCTGTTTCTTTCAAATATGCCGCTCCCTTGCGCGCCACGTGGCGCGGGTCGCGGGTGTAATCTTTTTTTGTGACCGGGTCAACGATATTGGCGATTACACTGACGGTAGGCTCGGCGAAAAACGGATCGATCACAACTGTATCAGGGTCCGGGATGGCTAACATATCCGAGACGTGTATCCCCTGCCAGCCGCGAATCGACGAGCCGTCGAAGCCGACACCCTCAACAAAGGTGTTATCGTCCCATGTGTCAACGGGGAACGTGCAGTGTTGCCATGTGCCCAACAGATCGGTAAACTTCAGGTCGCACATTTTTGAATTGTTCTTTTTTGCGAATTCAAAGAATTCTTTCGGTGTCATAATTAAGTTCCTTTCAAAAACTATATTCTACTGAAATTATGGTTTCCGATATTATCATATATTCTTTTTTTAGTCCACAAATTCTTCGGTATCCACATACGCCTCCACTCGCCTCCCAAAAACTGATAGTATTATCCCGACAATGTAACCTGCAATCAGCGATATTGCAATTGTCACTCCAATACTAATGAGATGGGCGGATTTATTAACGTCCTTAACAACAAAAAGAGCGACAAATCCTCCCATCAGGCCTGGCAGCCCATGCAAATTTAAGACACCGCACGTATCGACCTTCCTGGTCTTTTCCGCAAGGATTGACTGGATAACAGCAAATCCAAAAGTTGACAGTACACCGGCAAAAACGCCAATTACAAATGCAGTTGGATGGCTCGCATTGAAAACCGAGCACTTGTGGCATCCGAATCAGATTACTCAATGGAAAAAGAAATTGCTTGAATCAATGACAATGCCCGCCGGTTTCAATCGATGGATACGTTCAAGAATTTCCTGAAACAACCTTTTTGAAGCCAACACCTCTATATTTAAATAAAAATGGTATCGAACCGGAGGCAGGAACAGCGTTCGTGATGACATAGGAAGCTAAAAGTTCAAAGTGGAAAGCGGAAAACTGTGGAACGCTTACTACTTCGCTCTTCGAGCTTCCTCCTTCGCATAAAGCTATGGAGGGCAAGACGAAATACAAGTCGCGGGATTTCAATAGATTCTTCGACTCGGCTTACGCCTCCCTCAGGATGACAATAAAGCCATCCCTTTGGCCTTCCTACTTCGTCCCAATATATATCGGGACTACGAAGGACAAGTCGGCCAAAAGGCTGCCACCAAAACCCGGCAGATGGGAGGAAAATTCAACCTGGAACAGTAGCATAAAGTGTATCACAATCGGCCCGGCAGAAGCAAATGGTCTCCGGTATTGAATCCTTTCATCTTTTTCTCAAGGCAATGGTGCCTTGTCCGAGGAGCAAGTGCGTTATTGCCAGCAGGCCTCCGGTGGGTCAAGGTTGCATTCGAGCCAGTTCCTTGACATTTTCACAAAGTCGGCAAGGTCGATCATGCAGTCGCCATCGACATCACCTTCTAATGCCGGGTTGCATATTGGTGGTACCTGGCCCGTCAAAGCAATGGCGTGATGCAATCCGACTGAAATTGCCACATACCTTTTCCCTTCAGGCTCATCCCATATGCCGAATTGATTCTGTCCCCACGCAATGATGGAACCGTCGGACCTCAGTGCGGCACTTATTTTGTCGCCAACTGCAACGGCAATATAATTATTGCCCGAGGGAACAAATGAATCTCCGTAACCGTTGGTTTGCCCCCAAGCCGAAAGTGAGCCGTCCGACCTTAGTACAAGGTAATGCTCGCCCTGGCAGGCAATATCCAAAAAGTCGTTTCCCGGCATCACAATCTTTGCGACATAATTGCCCCACCCAATGAGAGAGCCGTCATTCCTGATTGCGAAACTGTAATTATCCGCTCCTGCAATAGCAGCAAAATCATTTCCATCGGGAACATTGCATTGGCCATCGTCGTTCTGGCCCCACGCTTCGAGGAAGCCGTCGGGCTTGACAGCAATGTTATGGTTTTCACCGGCAGCGATAGCAATAAAGGTTCCGGCCGGCACATCACATTGGCCCTGACTGTTTCTGCCCCATGCCGCAAGCGAACCATCGGACTTGAGGGCGAGACTATGGTAGGCCCCGGCAGCAATTGCCACAAAGTCATTGCCGTCGGGAACGTTCGTCTGGCCGTAGTTATTCAGGCCCCACGCTTCCAGCGTACCATCGGATTTCAGGGCGAGATTGTGGTAGCTTCCCGCCGCGATTTTAACAAAATCATTGGCATCCGGAACGTTTCCCTGACCGTAGGCGTTGTCCCCCCAAGCTACAATTTCGCCTCCAAGGGACGAAGTGGCAAGTACCGATAAAAGGACTATTGTGGCAATAATCATGTTCCTCATCTGTCATATCTCCTATTTCAGGTTTTCTTCCTCATCATTTTAAAATCCACAATACGAGAGCTTTAATTCAAGCCATCCTATAAAAAAGGGCCTAAATTGTTGCAAAACAGCCCTTTTGCCGTTACGATATATAAGGAGCAAATTTATTTATATATAAATCTATATCGGATTATGAAAGGGCTAAGATTATGGAAAAAATCAGGGTAATAATAGAACGCCATAAAAAAGAGCACCTGCCGAGCGTGCTGTTTGTAGATGATTTCAAGTCACCTTCGGATGAGTTTGTCTATTCGGGCTACGAACTTATGTCAGACACGGTTATAGAGGTGGAAAACTGGCCGGAGGATTTTCCAATGGGATTCAGATTGATGCATGACCCGAGACTTATGGTCCAAAAGTGGCGCCAGCAGGAAGCTGATGAGCTTGAGGAACAGTGGAATCCGGATGATGCAGATGAGGTTGAGGACCAATGGGAACCGGATGATGACGATTAGCGAACGAAAGGGCGAGCGACAAATGGACGTAAGTGAACGACCTGTTATTATACCCTTAAGTGCATAAAAAAAATGGTATCCCCGTTGTTAACAGAAATACCATTTTAATCTCGAAGACAAATTAATCGTCGTAGAAGTTTGCTTTTGGCAGTTTTTTGTACCAGAATTGATACATGCCGGCCAATGCGACAGCAAGGAGCACACCTCCTCCCGCAAACTCTTTGAAATTGCCAATGACCAAAAGCACCGGCAGCAGCAGTATCAGATAATGCCAGACCAAGACAAAGGGCAGTGAAATAATATCATAAAAATGTTCCCGGCTGACCTTCTTGCGTGTTTCCGGGTCCAGAGTTTCCTTGAAACGGCCCCAGAAACCAAACGGTTTGGTTTTCATATAGAAGGCTTTTAATACTTCCTGATCCATCGGCTTGGTCAACAATGTCCCGACAATCGAACCGAATAATCCCAATCCACCCATCGCTACAAACTGCCACAACTCAGACAAATCAGGCCAGAACACTCGCTGAACAACCGCGCCGCCGACACCCATCGCCATCCCGGATGTAAAGCCCCACCCGTTGAAGCGCCCCCAATAAAACTTAATGAAGCTCGGAACAAAGAAACCCGTTCCCAGTGCCATCATCAGCCAGCCCCAGATGTCGTTGATGTTCTTGACTGTAAAAGCCATAAAATAACCGATTAGTCCAATGACAAGAGTACCGATCCAACTGACCCTAATGAGTTCCTTAGTACCGGCCTTAGGTCTTAGGTATCCCTGATAGAGGTCGCGTGTAATAAAGCCAACGGCCCAATTTACATTACCATCGAACGTGGACATGCAGGCCGCCGTCAAGGCTATTAAGAGTAATCCCTTAAGACCCATCGGAATAGCATTTAATATCACAACCGGTAAAATTCGCTCCGGATTTATCTCGCCATAAAAACTTGTCAAACGAATTTGTTCCGACCATGTGGGACCTAAGAGCTCCTGGAGACGTGTAATTAAATCCGGATATTTGGCCTGGTTCTTGATAATCTCGGAAATGGTGCTTTCCCATTGAGGATGGGTAACACCGGCGAAAGTACTTTTGATCGTCGCCGCCGCATCGGCCAGCAGAGCCGTGTCCGGAATATTTTGGTTAACAAAATAAATACCGAGAACCGCAACGCCAATCATCAACGGCCAGCGAAAGGCCATTAAGCTGGTCCAAAGAAATGTTAATGTTCCGCATTCACGGTCATTCCTGGCGCCAAAATATTTCGGCTCACCACCGCCTCCCAGACCATTAATGATGGTTTTCAGCAGATAGAACATTGCCATTAACGTCAGAAAGTTATAATTTTCATAACCTTCCGGCATATTCACCTTCCATCGAGGAATCGAACTGGTCCACCCTTCCATCCCTGACACCTGTGTTGCCAAACTTGAAAAACCCGGATCAAACCATGTTTTCTGGATGGCTAAAAAGGTAACAACAACCACCGCAGCTATAATAATAAATCCCTGGAACAAGTCGGTAAACACAACCCCGTAAAATCCTGAAGCCGCAGTGTAGAGGGCGGCAATAAGAATGACGACAAAAGAACAAGCCTCCGGACTAAACGGCAGAAATGTCGAAAAGAAAATCCCCACGCCCTTGGCTAAGTAAATCACCATTCCGATCGTAAATATCTGCATCGCAACGGCGGTAATAATCCTCGCTGCTTTGCCGTCCGGCCCGTTACCAAATCGAAAAATCATCCATTCGGCACCCGTAATACACCCGCTGCGCCGATGCCATTTCCCGGCCCATATCAAGATGATGGCCATGTGAATACACAAACCACCTCGCAATTCTATCAGCATCCCCTTCGGACCCAGCATATATAAAAAAGAGATGATAACTGCCGTACCGGTAATATCGACAAACTGGGTAAAACCGGCAATTCCCAACAGCCACCCGGGCAGCTTGCGACCGCCTATGAAATAATCTTCAATACTGCCGGATGCTCTTTTCCGGAGATAAATGCCAATCCCCATCAAGACGATAAAATAAACGGCAATTAAAACATAGTCAATCGGTGTAAAAAGGCCTTCCATAACTTACTCCTTTTCCTTGTGAATAGTGTTCATTATCAGCACATATTCGTATTCAATACATTGTTAATCTGCGAGGAACTCCAGTGTCAGAATTTTTTTGGGGGTGATTTCAACATTGCACCAGCCATCAGTATCCAAGGCCAGTTCTTTTTCCGGAAGCTCCTCCAGGTTCACAATTCTAACCCTCTTCCACGGCTGGGTGCCGGTTCCCGAAAGAGCCATCTCCTTCTGCAGCCTTTCAACCGGACTGCTTAATTGGGAAGAATTGGCCTTACCCCCGTTAAGTCGCAGCCTGGCTTTGATTGTACTGCAAGCCGGGTTAAACAGGCGTACAATCCATCCGGTTCCAACTTCACTTTGTTTGACCGCACTTACAGCAATCGTCTCATCTGAAATCTCAAGGAACGATTTCTGCAATGGTTCCGTGCCGTTTTCGGTCGGGGCCGTTTGGCCGATTACCAGAGGCAGATTGAACTGCTCGGCGGCATTCCACAGATTCGCTTGTTCCCAGTTACCCTGATGCGGCATAACGGCATAATGGAACGTGTGCTTGCCCGGACATTGTGAGCTTTTGTCGATACGGCTGTAATCGGTCATCTCCTGTGTAACACAAATACGCAGCGGAAAACTGCGAAGAAGCGTCAGCCGCAATTCCGGCTTATCCTCATCGGTCGCTTCGTAGGCCTTCATGCCTTCGTTCAAAATGGCAAGACCGTTCTCTCCATCGGTAATATCGATAAAGGAATTCATGGGCTGTTCGGACTGCGGTGGTTCGCGATAGTTTTCGGAGTAAGGGAGTTTGACCGGACGTTCAAGCACATCAAATTGGCCCTGGGCAAAGGCGGTGTCAGCAGAGATACCGCTCGGGAAAGCGACCTGTAAATAATGGTCCTCAACAGCATTTTCAACCTCTGTTATAACATCAACCCATTTTTGTCCCTTGCGCAGCGTTATTGTGCTTTCGATTCTAACCGTTTTTGTATGTTTGCTGCGAGCTTTGTCATCTGGAGTGCGACACTCCGGAAGCTGCCAATCAACAGAAACCTTAAAGGCCGTCTCCAGTCCACCGTCCCGAATCAAGCTGACCACTGCTTTTTCATGAATCGTCGTGAAGTCCTGTCTGTCCTCAACATCTTTATGCTCCCACGGATTACCTACCTCGGCTGTATCACGGAAGTATCCCATTCGCTCAAAAAACTTACCGGTCTGTTTGTCGGTAATTGTCATCGTGCCGTTATCTTCGACCGCAACACGCAGATATTCATTTTCCATCGTATTGATACCGGTTACCATCGTGGCGGAACGGGCCGGAACCGCGTCATCCCTACTAATGGCTCTGACAAAGAACGTTTTATAGCCGGCCGGCGGTATCTCTTTCAGCTCCACTTTGGCTCGATACTGTTTGGTCAGGAATGTATTGGCCGTGTCGTTGGGAGACTGAACGACAAAGAAAGATTTATCCGAACCGAGAATCTGAATATCGGCCTTTTGCCCGTTTTCATCGACAATCTCAAAGCCTTCGGATTCCAGCTCGCGCGGAATTTCAACATTGACAGTAGCAACCTCGTCACGCTTAAACGGTGCCGGATTATAAACAAGCAAGGCTATTTGCTCATTCTCATACCCGGTGTAGTCCACGGTGCCGGCAATGTCAAGAAGTGCCCGCTCCACAACACAGCCTGAAATTTCCCGGCATTGGCGAGTCCTGAACATCATGTCATCACTAATGATGCCGCGGCTGCAACCACCGATAGAATCATGTCCGTGGTTCTGCAAAAGCCAGTTATATGCGTTGTCAAGGAATCCCTTCGGATACGAAGCGCCCAGCATGGCGGCATAAACGGCCAGAGGCTCGGCATACTGCATCAGTTCGCGCTCCGTCTTAAAATTGTCCATCTTGACATCCATCCTGGCAGAGATGATCCAGCCAAACAATGGACTTGTCACTTTAGAGTCGGAATAAAAACGCATCTCGCCTTCCGATACCGGCAAGTCATCGGCAACATTTTCAAGGACCTGTTTCTGGAATTCTTCAAAGGTGCTTTGGAACACTTCCGCACTGCCCTTAAGGGCGTTATTGCAGTCCCTGATCATCTGCACTTCGCGAATATCCGGACAGGAAGAATCGTGCCCGCACGACCAGAACCTGTGCGGGGTTGTCCAGTCACCGTCCTGCTCCTCCAGGGCCTGTTTGGCCCTGGCCGGAATCACGGTTTCATCGTATATGTATTTCGGGCGGGAGTATTGAGCGTCAAAGTCCCCGTACCGGTCGCCGACAAACTTAAATGGTCCCGAGCCGCATGACCACGGGAGCACACGATTGTTCTCGTCTTCCTGCTGCCAATATGCGGGCCGCTGGATTACATACCAGACATTGTATCTCGGCCGCATCGACAAACGTGAAGCAACAATGCGTGTGCCGTCGGCCCCTTCCCATATATACTCCGAATTCGGCGCCGCCTCTGTGCTGACACCCCGGTAGAACGCCGCGAAATCAATCCCGAAACCCTTATAGATTTGAGGCATCTGTGAAATCTGACCCCAGCCAAACGGCGAATAACCGGTCTTGCTGACATGCCCCATATCTTTGGCGATTTTATGACCAAGCAGAAGATTGCGAACCAGTGATTCACCGCCGACACAAAATTCATCAGGCAGACAGAACCAGGGACCAACCAGCAGTTTCTTCTTTTCTATCAGCTTCTTAATAGTTTCTTTTTTCTCAGGTCGTATCTCTAAATAGTCCTGAAGCGGAACAGTTTGCGAGTCGAGGTGGAAAGATTTAAACTCCGGCTCTTTTTCAAAAATGTCCAGCAGCATATCCATCATATACACCAGCATGTGACGGGTTCTCTGCATCGAGAATCGCCACTCCCTGTCCCAGTGTGTATTTGAAACGAAATGACATTGCGTTTTAGTCTGGTCCACGCCTTTTTTTTGGGTTACCTCATGAGCTTTTTTGTGTTCATTTGCATTTGACATCTTATTTTCCTATTATTCCGAGTATCTGGTTGAAGTCGCTGCAATAGTGATGACAAAGCCCCAGGGTTCCACCTTGTTCGATATTTCCTTCGGTAACCCCGATTACGGCGAAATTCGCAAGCCTGATAGAGCATGCGCCGGCGCTGCTGTCTTCTATGCCTACAACATGTCCGCTGTCTTCGGGCTTAATGCCCAATCCGACACGGCATACCTCGGCATATAGCCACGGGTGCGGTTTTGGTGACAGCTCGCCGAGCGTGCCGGCCTGACCTTTTCGCATGGCAAAGCCAGCCGTGATAATTGCATCGTAGAAGTCTTTCGGGTCCCCCATGTCCAGGGTACGGAATGCCGAAAGGATTTCCGGCCAGGCCTTTTCGTATAAGCCTGATGTTACCAGACCTATCTTTATCTTTCTCGATTTCAGCTCGTACAAGAAATCTTTCAAGCCTGGTGCCGGTATAAACGCATCTGTTCTCCCGCGGCCATTCATTATCTCGTCCATTTCATGATGAGTGTGCTTGAAATAGTATTCGCGGGCCTCTTCGACGGTTTTGTCGGGGCAATACTTGTCAATGCAGTACTGGAGGTGTTCTGAAACGCTATGCCCGGACACAAAAGGTGAATCGTCATCACAGAGCTCAAAATCCGGCTTGTCGAGAAGTGAAGCAACGGTCATTTGAATTATCCATATCCAGAACTTTTCGCTCCGAACACTGGTACCATCGAGGTCCATCAGTACCGCCTTAACAGGTTTTTTTATTTCAACCGGTTTGAGCGGGTAATACGCCGGATAACCCAAGGCGGATTTCACATAAGCGAGGACGTGAGTGTCAAAAAAGATAAATTCAACTTTTTCGTCACCTGTCCGGCAGATATGTTTGACACCATTTGCGCCGCGGTTAAACCTCCCATCACTGGTTGATATAATGGATTCAAAATCATCTATTTTGGCATTAGGTCCCAAATATCTAAACATCGTCAACTTATCTGCGTCGTTTGTTGTTTTCATTGATGCAATAATTCTTTCTATTGTAAGTCTCATACATAAATTTCATTAAGACGACAGCCTTAAATGTAATGCCGTTTTATAAACGCTTCAGTTGTATGTCAAGTAAAATAAATACCAACAAATAATTATTAACGTCCCAAAGGTTGGGACGATACTATTGATAATTGAGTAATAAAATAAACATTTTACCGAAAATCCTAAATCCTAATATCAAAACTCTAAACAATATCGAATTACCAAACTACAAATGATCAAAACAGTGCCCTTTGACCAGAAACAGCTTTTTCGGGCA
>QNBT01000048.1 GCA_003644205.1 Planctomycetota bacterium
CGGTTGTCGTATTTCCACTCGTCCAGTCCCAGATCGCCGAACTCAACCAGTCCCTCGATGCCGAATTTCGTACACTGCACAAATATACCGAAATTGGTCAAGCCGGAGACGACACAGTTCAGTTGCTCTCCGATGCGCTCGCTGAGCATTTGCAGTATCAGCACGGTCTTGAGTTCTTTTTCGGCGTCCTCTGCCCGTTGTTCGGTGAAGGTGATATGGCTGCCAATATCGGCCAATTCCCCTTCGCTTAATACCTCTTCAAGCCCAATCATGTTCAATCTGTGTTCGATATAACATGTTATCAGTCGGTGAATCATTAAATCTGCGTATCTGCGTATCGGGCTTGTAAAATGACAATAGTGGGTTGAGGCCAGAGCAAAGTGCCCGATGTGCATCGGTGCATACTCGGCTCTTGGCAGACTCCTCAGGATGTGCAGGTTAACAGCGTAGGAATAATTTGTCCCCTTGACTGACGCTAACAGGTCCTGAATAGCGCCCCTGTCGAGTCTGCGGGGCACTTTCAGCCCGCAGAGTCGTACAAGCCGACCTAATTCTTTGACACCGCCGGCGGTCGGCTCGGGATGAATCCGGCGCATAAAAGGCACGCCGAACCTGTCCAGAAACGATGCCACCGCTTCATTGGCTTCCACCATGAACATCTCGATTATCGTGTGAGGATAGCTGTCATCGGCCGGGTGGGCGTCAACGACTTTGCCGGCCTCATCCATCACAAGCTCTGTTTCCGGCAGGTCCAGGTGCAGCATACCGTTTTTCAGCCGCCGTTGCTCTATGGCGCGAGCCAGAACTTCCATGTCTTTGAGCAAGGCAACCACCTCACCGGCAAAACCTGACGCCTTGCCCGAAAGGATATTGTCAGCCTGCTCATACGTTAGTCGCGCGGTTGACTTGATAACGCTGTTGGCAAATTCCCTGCCCAGGACATTACCTTTGGCGTCGTATGTTATATACACGCTCTTTGCAAAACGTTTCCGACCGGGCTGCAGGCTGCAGATACCGTTACTGAGTATTTCGGGAAGCATGGGTAGCACCTTGCCGGGCAGATACACGCTGTTGCCACGCTCCCGGGCGGCAACATCCAGCGCTGAATCCATCGGGATAAATGAACTGACGTCCGCAATATGGATGCCGAGCACCCAGTTACCGTCGGCATCTTTGCGTAGGCTTATCGCGTCGTCGAAATCCTTTGCGTCAGCAGGGTCGATAGTAATTATAACTTCACCGGTTATATCATCCCTACCGTCGGTTTGGTCTGGCCTAAAGTCTTCGGCGGCGGCCCTTGCTTGTTCGAGACACTCATCCTCGAAATCATCGTCCAGATTGTACTGGGCAATGATTGATTTGATTTCAGAATCGTAAAGGCCCGCCTTACCCAATACCTCCACAATAACACCCGAGGCGGGGTTCTTTTTAGTGGGGTAGCGGATAATCTCAGCCACAACCTTGTCGCCGGCCTTCGCCCCTTTTGCCCCGACGTCGTCAACGAATATCGGTGCGAAGAATCCTCTGCCCTGAGGTTCTATGAACCACTGCGAATCGGTGCATTTAAGTGTGCCGACAAACTTGTCGCGGCCTCGCTCCAGAATTTCAACAATCTCGCCTCTGTACCGCATCTGTCCGGCTCGCACTCCTTTTTTCACGGCCTTTGCGATAACCGTATCGCCGGTCATAGCACCGGTTGTATCGTAGGGACCTACATAAAGGTCCCCATTTGAAGTCGGCTCTAACGGAATCACAAAACCAAACCCCCTTGGATTGGCCCGAAATGTCCCGACGATACGCCCGGAAACCGCCGGCAGCGTAATAAGGTTCTTTGCCCCTATTACTATCTTGCCTGTTTGGCGAAGTTGCTTAAAGGCGGCATGGAACTCGGACCAGTTTGCCTGTGGCACCCCTAAGGATTTACCCAGAGCGGCAAGTTTCATCGGGGGACAACCGGGCCTGCTTAAGAACTTAAGTATTCGTGTTTTATAGGTTTCCGTCATCGAACCGAACCAAACAAATAGCGTCTCGCCGACTGTTGTATCGGTTAGACGCTACCCGCTCTGTAAATAAATCGCCCGCCGTGGCCCGCTCAGGCATTTTTGGCCTTGAGACTGTCAAGACGCTTCGCAAAGCGGGACTTCATTCGGGCAGCGGTGTTTTTGTGAATCGTACTTGTTGCTGCCACTTTGTCTATACGCTTGACGAGCAGTTTGAACTGCTCGGAGGCCTTTTCAGGGTCGCCCTCTGTTAAGGCTGTCTCGAAGTGCTTGATCTGCGTCTTGACCATACTCTTGCGGGCACGGTTTCTGACTCTTCTTTTGGCGTTCTGTCTTACTCTTTTTTTCGCTGATAATGAATGCGCCACTCAAAACTCCTAAATTTTTATTCCTTACTCCAACTTAATTTCGCTAATGAAAATCCCATGTATAAATGATAAAGTGGATTGGCGAATTTATACTCGCCGCGAGATCCACTGAGCTCAATGATCCCCAGCCCCCTTGCCCTTCGGAGGAAATTATCCAGGCTGTCTTGTTCTTTTTCAGGAAGCTGCTTCATGATCTCCTGGCGTTCAAAAGTTTCTCCCCACAAAACCGTATCAACTTTGCTTAGAATGGAGGCGTAGGTTTTATTTCTAAGCACTTTTGAAATCTTCGGGTCTATATATTTTTTTCCTACTATCTGCGCTGCTTCCGATATTCCCCTCCCAGCATCATTTATATCTATGCGATTATCTTTGTCCTGCCAGAACACAGCGTCGCCGACTTCATGCATGAGCATGGGATAACCGCCGGACATATTCACCATTAGGGATAGTGCGTCACTGTCCACTTCAATGTTCTGGCTGTCGAACATTTCCTTGAAAAAGTCCTCAGATTCGCTCGGAGCCATAACAGGTAATTCCACAACATCAAAAATCCTCGCAACCGAGGGCTGATGTTTAATTAGGTCTTCTCTTCTTTCAGGCAGGCCGACAAGTATTAAAAAAACAGGCAATGGCTTGCCGGAAGTAGCCAGCTCATCGACAAAACTTTTCAAAAACTGCGAAAATTGCGGAACATCGCTGATCCCGTTAAGGTCATCTAATATGAGCGTTAGGCCTTTCTTGCCGTTTGGTTGAATTTGGTCGTATATCTTTCGCATCAAAGGAAGAAAATTGTCCACCAGTGTTTGTAGCTCACCTTTATCCTTTGTAAACTCTACGCCCGTACCAAACAGCGTTATACTTTTAATATAATCACCAAAAATATTTTTTAGCTTGTCAAAAACCGATTCATCCTTACAGTCCTGCAGAAGTCTTTGGAAAACCATCCTTATCATTTCGTTAAGACTCCGAACCCCTCCCAAGAAGCAATGGCTTCCTATAAGGCTGTGTTTTTCCGCTATGTACTTGATAAGGCCTGCAAGAGAACTTTTTCCAATGCCTCGTGGTCCTGTTATAAAAACATTTTCGTTTTTGCCCAGAATCGTTTGATTGACACTTCTTTCCAACCTTTGGATTTCCTTTATCCTGGCCACAAAATACTCGGGCTGCACCGGCCTGCCGGGGCTAAAAGGACTTTCTTTTATTTGTGCTTCCGCCATATTTCTTCTTTCAGTTCGATCCTATAACCGAGCTTGTTATTCCGTTTTTCTTAGTTTCTCCACGCGCCGGCTGACATCCTTATAATTGTAATCAACCTGCGCTAATTTTCGATAAACCTCGAGGGCTTTCTCAGGTTGCTTATTCTCTTCATAGCTTCTGGCAAGATTATACCGCAACTCCTTTGCAATGTCACTATCCTGGTCGCCGCAGGTGCCAAGAGCCCGGCTGAAGATGTCAATCGCATCGGCAAACCAGCCTTTCAGAAAGAAACAAAGCCCCGTCTTATCCAGTGCCGCCATCTTGCATTGCGGGTCCCTCTGTGCCTCCTGAAAGAGCGGTATCGCCTTATCATACTCTTTATTTAGGAGAAGGCGAACACCATATTCATATTTCATCCGCAGGTCGGTGGGATAATTTTGCACGCAAAGCCGATAATGTTCCAGTTCGGCCTGGGTAAAGTCCTCAATAGTGTCGGCTAACTTCTTTTTCAAATCTTCATTCTCTGCATCAGCTTGAGCCGCCGCTTTTGCTTTGCGAACCTCTTGTCTGAGCTTTTTTATTCTTAATTCACCCTCTCGGCGTTTGAAGACGAAATCTGCGGTTTTGGCGAAGGCATCACCTAAAATTACGAAGGCCTCCTGCTCAGCCTGGTCGATTTGCAACTCAAAAAGGGCCTCGGCCAGCTTCAATATGTTCGCCGGCGAATTCGGATTGGCCTGCAACTGTGCTCTGGCGGCTTCGACTGCCTTTTGGCGAAATTCGGCACTTTTGACAAGATTCTCCTGGGTGTGCAGCATTTCCTGTTTTTTTCTGTCGAGAATCGACTGCCTGAAATCTCCCTTCTGCCCGTACTTACCCTTCTTGAGGGTCATTTGGGCTGTCAGGTCTCGAAGCTCATCGGCCAGTTCGTCATCGTCGCTCTTGAGTTCAACTGCACACCGGCAGGCCTCGACCGCCTTTGAAAACATCTCGAGTGATTTATAAGAATCTTTTAACAGGAGGTAGGTCGCCAAAGAAGGCTTTTCGCTTGCACGGTTCGCATCAAATATAAGCTGAGCAATCCAGTCGGCTGTTCTTCCGTAGCCCCCTGCCACACAAGCCTTCAACATGGCCTCGGCGTATGGCAGATGGTCCGGGTCCTTGGCCAATAGATACTCAGCATTTAGCATCTTTTCCAGCGGCGTCTTGCCGCCGTGGTGCTTCATCTTGTCAACGACCGAGGGCTTTTTGCCGCCTTTACCCTGGCGAATCAGCGCTATCCGCCGCAGCGGTATATGGCCGTCCTCAAGCGCATCGGGCATCCGGCGCAAACCTTCAAGATACATCTCAATAGCGTAATCAAAGTTGTCGGTGGCCGCGACCTCCTCGGCACGCTCGAAGAACTTTATCGCCTTTTCTAAACCGTCTTCTGGGTCAATCCCGCCCATATCAAAACCTTACATCCTGGTCTGTCAAATTTGAATTTGTTGGTTTCTAACCCACGTAAAACGTGGAGTCAAATATTTATCCCCGTCCGCCTGGTGGGGTTACTTGTTACATTTATTTCAAAATATCGATAGGTTACCTCTTGCCAAAAGCGTATAGCTCACTATACTACTGGTGTATAGGTATTTGTCAACAAATAAAAACTTGTGCCTGGACGACGCCTGTGTTATACACTTAAGGGTATAAAATTCGGCGCGAGCTCGTGCTTCGTAGCGAAGTGCTGCTTCGCAGAGTAGTATGGAATTGTAACCTGTTATTATAAAGGTTCTTCCCCGCGAGCAAACCTGCGAACTCAACTGAGAGCACTATATAAGCGGGCGCTGAAGGGCCGTTACAGCAAAAAAACTCAAACTCAATAGTGGAGAAGACTGAAATGATTTCAGCACTCGAAATGTATGACCCCCAGATTTATGAACTCCTGACCCAGGAAAAAGCCAGACAGAGCGGCGCCATCCGTCTGATTCCGTCGGAAAACTACGTTTCAAAGGCCGTTATGCAGGCCAGCGGAAGCTGTCTGACCAACAAATACGCCGAAGGGTACCCCGGGAAACGCTACTACGAGGGCCAGCAGGTTACAGACCTGATTGAGGCGGTGGCCATAGAGCGGGCAAAGAAAATCTTCGCCGCCGACCATGCCAACGTGCAATCGTATTCAGGCTCGGTCGCCAATATCGCGGCATACTCTGCACTGCTCAAGCCGGGTGATATGATTATGGGCCTGTCGCTGCCATACGGCGGCCATCTGACGCACGGCTCAAAAGCAAGCCTTACAAGCAGGTTCTATAAGTCGGTCCCATACGAGGTTGACCCGGCAACAGGCAGACTCGACTATGACAAGATAGAAGCCCTTGCAAAAAAGCACAAACCTAAGATGATTATCTCCGGTGCCACGGCCTATCCCCGCGAGATAGATTTCGAGATATTCGGCCAAATCGCCAAAAAAGTCGGCGCTTATCATCTAAGCGACATCGCCCACGTTGCCGGCCTGGTTGTGGCCGGCATCCATAAAAGCCCGGTCCCTTATGCTGATATAGTCTCGACAACAAGTCACAAGACCCTCCGCGGACCCCGCGGAGGGATCCTTCTTTGCAGGGCAGAGCACGCAAAGGCCGTTGACCGAGCCGTCTTCCCCGGACTCCAGGGTGGACCGCATCTTCATACCATAACCGGAATCGCAGTGGCATTGGCAGAGGCCGATACACCTGAGTTTATCAATTATGCAAAGCAAATAGTCAAAAACGCCGCCAGACTGGCCGACAAACTGCTTGAGTACGGCTTCAATCTCCTAACAGGCGGAACAGACAATCATCTCATACTAATAGATTTACGCAATAAAGGTATCCGGGGCAAAAAGTTTGCAAAGGCCCTTGACAGGGCCGGTATCGTTACGAACTTTAATACTGTACCCGGTGACCCCGCACCGCCGAATGATCCGAGCGGACTGAGAATCGGCACCCCGGCGGTAACAACAAGGGGAATGAAAGAACCGCAGATGGACATAATCGCCGGCCTGATAAATAAGGTCGCCGAAAATATCGACGATGAAGCAGTCGTAGCCGAGGTCGGTAAGGAAGCCCTGTTATTAAGCTCGCAGTTCTTCGTCCCCGAGCACTTCATCATTCCAAGAAAGAATAATAACTTTGCAGAATAGCTGAACAGTTGGGAATGGTATATTGTTCGAAATAAAAGGGAGGAAAATAATGTTAAGACACGGCACGATTATAGGAATGATTGTAACGGTTTGTGTGCTTGGGATAGGGGAAGTAAAGGGAAGAAATGAGCCTGTTGAGAATCCTATCTCGGGGCTACCAGTTTTTTATAAATCGGCCAAGAGGATTATTCCAAAACCCTCGGAAGTTTCCCAGCCAATCATTAAGGAGCAAATAGATCAAACCGAAAAACTTTTACTCTGGCTCGAAGAGTTGTGGAAGGATGAAGAAGTTAGAAAGACAATCGGCGAGGAGAGATTGTCAGAATTTATTAGTTCTGTAACTTTTGCCTTAAAGAATCCATCGGCTCAAGGAGAACAAGTCTTAGAGTCAACTGCTGAAGGTAGCACCATGGGCATGAGAGGAGCAGCTCTTGGTTTTTCAGAAATACCGGGCGATACGGTGATAAACACCAATGCTGTCTGGGACGAGGATGTACACCTCGATGGCAAGGTATACGTTGACAACGCTATGCTCGTAATCATGCCCGGTGTTGAGGTCCGGAATGATCCTAACGGAGGGATAATCGTTCAGAATAATGGCGTTATAACTGCAAAGGGTCTCCCCACTAACCCTATCAGGTTTACCTCGGATGCACAAGCTTCCAATGAAGACTATAATTTTGCAATCAAGATTGAAGAAACAGCTTTGTCTGCGAGCATAATATCTTACTGCAATATTCAACATGCGGCCAAAGGTATATACGTGGCAAACAATGAACTCGACAATCCTTTAGAAAATAATACTATAGAGAACTGCTACGATGGTGTTGTACAATATGGTCCGGAACTTACAGATATCTATAACAATGTTATCACCAACTGTTCGGACGATGGGGTAGAAATATCTCTGGCAGGGCCATCGTATCCTGCCGATCCAAACGGGGCCTCAAATACAACCCGGATTAACATCGAGCATAATCTTATTAACAGCTCAAGTTATGGCGTGACTGTTTGGGGAGTTGACGGCCCTGATGAAGCGGGGACGGTCGTTATGAAAAACAACCTCTTGGCCGGGTGTAGTCAATATGCAATCTATCAATCCGGCTGGATGGCGACTATAAGACTTTCCAATGGTTACTATTCTAACAGCGAAATTGGGAGTCCTCAAACTGACACTTTGCCCGTATATTTGGATGAAGATCCATTTGTCAACGGCATAGAGACCCCTCCATTTGTTATCATACAGGATTGCAATTTGGTTGATGCGGCTTACACCTATGACGAAATTACATATGTTATAACAAATGAGGATACTGCAAATACCGACTTGATAGGGATGAGCACCGCTGAAGATGGAACCCCTGATTCCGGTGTTGCTGACATAGGATTTCACTATCCTAATTGGTCCTATTACAACGTTAAATTGACTTTATCCGCCGACATTGATAGTGACTCGGTCGTAGATGCCAATGACTTACAAATTCTCTCAGAAAATTGGCTTTGTGTAACAGACCCGAACATAGCCGACCCAAACCTCATTGATACCCGGGCCGACCTCAATGGAGATGGCTTCGTAGATTTCAAAGATTTTGCCTTGCTTTCTGCCGAATGGTTAAAGATCGGTGGAGTTGGATTTGTCGACATCCAGCCAACTTTTAATGGTGACATAGACAACCTGACCGGCTATGCAGAGATAAGTCTCAACACCTCTGAGCCTAACACCTATCGGGCTTATGTCCTATTGGATGGAAAAAAACATGGAGTCTTTGACTTTCACGAGGAGTTTGGGAATGTAGTAATACAAACAGAATATTTCACCAATGGACGACATTATGTTAAAATTGTTGGGCTGGATATAAACGGTAATGTAATTTGCTCCCAAATAACAAAGATTGGCTTCAACAATGAACTGAGCATGGTTACCGCACCCAAAGGCTTTGAACCTCAAAAAAACTATTACTTCTATGCGTCCGGTTCGGGCACTTATTTTGTTACACTTGAAGACCTTGTGAATGAAGCCCCTGACATATATACAGACACTTTTGTAGATCAGATCAATATCTGCATACCCGCTGACACCTTCGTAGAAGAATACGGCCTATACGAGCTTACGATTGATAGACAAGGACAGAAGTTTGGCGATCCACCTTCCTATGAAGGCATAATTGGAAGAAAATTCAGGAAGAAAGACTTTCCACAGGACATTGACATCAGGATGGTAGTTTATGTTGATAGTAAGGATCTTTGGAATGCAAAGAGAACCTTGGTTACCAAAGTGGTAAGGGAAGCAGTGCGGAAAAGCAGTATTAGAAAGGTGGTATTTCTTGGCCCCGGGACCTGTAACTGGAAAAACTTATCTCATTGCTTAAATATAGATCGTGTGAAGATGTGGTATCACTTATCGCATGGTTCTGCTGACCTGTGGTTTAATCCTCCCAGAGAATGTATCATGGTAGGAGGAGATCGAGTGTTTTCTTATCTCAGAAAAGATTTCGAAACTGTTCCACCGGATTACGAGAACATGCGGTGGTACTATGAAAATAACCATTCCATCGCTGAGTTAGGATTCTGGAGCAATCCAAAGTTCATATGGGTACAGTTTAATTCTTGCGAGTCCGCCGCAACTACTGAGTTTCCTGATGTTCTCGGTATCTTGCCAATGATTGACCCACCAATAGGCGACGCGGTTTTCATAGGATGGCAAGAGAAAGTTCCTGTACATGATACAGGTAGCGCCGAATACAATAAATGGGAATGGAATTTGTGGGACTGGCTCGGAAGAGGCTTTACCTTAGATAGAGCTTTTGAAGAAGCTAAATATGGCGTAAGAAATTTCCAAGAGATTGAAGACAACTTCATGTACGTTGGTGTAATTGACGATCAATATGTGTGGTTTAAGTATCCCGATATAAACAATTAGTCATCCGTAATAACGAAAGTGCAAAAAATGAGAAAGCCACTTTTCATTTATCTTTGCGTTTTAATATTAGGTTTTGGGATTATCTTTTTGATTTCAATATTCTCAACCTGTCCGATTATTCCATGGATACATGATTTTAGATATGAGTTAACAACTCACAGGAAATTCCAAGAAAAGGAAAATAAGATATTTTCAATGCTGCCGGAACATGTAAGAGAAAAGATTCCTGAAGATGACGAATATCTCTCTTCCAAGCAGATCAGAGATGCCATTACAACCGGCATTCCCGATGAAATTGAAAGAGCAGTATTGGTTTTTAAAATTCTTGGTCTTCAGGACCTAATGATACTGTATGGTGATAACGGTTGGACATTGTCTTGTTTAAAGATTTTGTCAGGAATACCCACTTCTCGCCTGATTGAGGCGACAATGAAAGTCCGTGACGACCCTCTTGCGTTGAAAGGTGCATCGTGGTGGTTTTTCAAGCACCTAATAAGGGTAGTAGGTATTGAGGGGGAAACTATTGATGAAGATGATCTGAAACAGGCTCTACCCCTCGTAACCAGCTTTGCAATGTCTAACTGGTCCCGAATGAATAGAGATATTGCCATTACCACCCTTGGGAAATATGGTGGTCATACCGGCAGAGAACTCCTAAGACAGATACTAAATGGGCAAATCGAAGTAAAGCCAATTTCCGTGGACCCCCAATTATTTCTTCCTAAAACACCTCCTGAAAAAAGATGCTCCGCAAGTGCTTATGCAGCTTTAACGCTTGCTCATATTGGCGACAAAGACAGTTTACCCCAAATCCTGATGCTATCTGAAAAAGCAGAGGGAGATGATAAGGAGGTTTATGATAAGGCCATAGCTATCCTTCAAGAGTCGTGAAAAAGGGACTAAAATATTCAGGAAATCATGAGCCAGGACAGATTAAGAACCGCTATTTTGGGTCTTAATGACAAAGGCCAACAATTGCTGGAAGCAGCCGGTGAGACC
>QNBT01000049.1 GCA_003644205.1 Planctomycetota bacterium
GCCTCTTTTATTACAAGCTGACCTAATGAAATGGATAAATACGTCCGTGCCCGCGATATTTCGATTATCCGCTTAATCATACAATGCCCCTTTTAGGGGCATATCGGCGGTTAAATAGCTAATCATTAGCAGGAAATACACGCCCAATAGGATCTACGGCCACTTTTTTTCCATTAAATAAGTTTGCTTGCTTTCGAATCAAAGTTTCTTCATTATCTATAGTTGCTGCCGTATGATGCCGGAAATATATCTGTTTATTAATGCTCATTTTTTGTACTCGAAATAAATCATTATTACCTTCTTTGTCTGGCATCATTACCATCTCATTTGTCGATAATGAACAGATGAACTTTTTCCCTTCCCCGTGGTCTCTTTGAATTACAGGCTCACCTTTGCGTCTTCTACGCACGGCCTCAAACATACTGACTACTTTGCTGTCTCTTTTAATATTCCCATCTTTGTCTTTGTATTCAAATATTTCAATATGATGGTTATTTCCGGGTGCAACTGCACGGTATGGCTTACCGTTTTGGTCTTTGAGCATAATCATATTGTTAAACACATCTCTGATTCTGACTTTCTTTATCCTTGGGCCATTCCCCGTCTTTGATTTCATGTAAAGCGGTTCTCTCCAAACCTCTTTTGGTATGGTTTGTTTTTTTTCTGGGTTAAGTCCATGTTTTTTAAGCCTGTCAACAACAATTTCTTTCACAACAGGGTCAACAATTCTTCCTACCATTGGCATTGTGAAGTCTTCTAACTTTTTTCGATAAACAAAAATATCCTGTCCCTTATCGTCTTTTAATCCTGTAGGCCCGTAGGCAGTTTCTTCATGCAATTGACCGGAAACTTTTCGTGTTACCCGATGAGAAACATTTATATGTTTTATCTTTTCTGCTAATTCTTCCCTGAAATCCTTCCACGGCGCCTCGAATTTAACCCCGCTGCCTGTCTTTGCATACTTACTTTCGGCAAGTTCCCGAAGGTGTTTATTTCTGGTAACCGCCACCACAGCCGCATCTATAGCGTGATGACGATGGTCGTCCCTGTTCTTCATATTCGGGTCGGTTAAATTCAAAATACTGTTCAATCCCCATTGGTGCCGCAGCTCCGATGTGATTTTGCCACGTGTCCCCTTAACATTACTGCATATTTGTTTTAAGTACCTCACTGCCTCCCTGCAAATATACCGTGTATCGTTTAGTTCTCTTGTAATTGCTTCGTCAAGCTCGATTTCCTTTTGTAGAAATTTCCTTCTTTTCGGCCACGGTAAAACCTTTATCCGCTGCTTTATCTGCTCATATTTTTCCTCATCGTGATGATATGCTTCATAAGGTGTCTGATTGCCCTTTACACTGATATTTTCGTGAACCTCACAGAGGGTCTTGTTCATATAACTGTCATCCAGGCTTCTCGAGTACGGCAATATATGCTCAATTTGGAATTCAGGATTTTCGCCGAACAGCGCGTATTGAGGGATTTTCTTTCCTGTATAAGGACAGAGTCCGTTACATTCCTCCCATAGTTTGTACTTGATTATATTATCTCGATTTAGACTCACATGGTTAAAATCATTTTTGAGCCGTTCACGTACGCGTTTATTCTCTCGCTCATTTTCTTTCTGCTTAAAATGAATTTCCTTTCGTTCTCTCAAAGAGCCCTTTAAGTCTCTGGCCATCTCTATAGCTATCTTTGCGGGCTTGCCATATTCTCGAATAACTGCATTGACCACTTTGCGTACTTCAAACAATGCCTTATTAACAAGCGGATTTCGTAAATCCTCTGGCAAACCTAATCGCTCAGCCTCTACCTGCTTTTTTTGGTTTCTGTCAGGGTAAATTTTATCCAATGCTTCGTCCGTTCGTTTCCCCTCTTCCATCAATGGCAATAGTTTTTTAATTGCTTTCTGTGAAAAGCTCATATATCTGGAAGGCAAACTTATTTTTAAGACCTTCTCTGTCTGTTCATCACTGAAGCCATATTCGCTCGCCAGTTTCTCTATCAATTCATCGTCTTCCAAATCTACCAGCCATTCATTAAGTCTGATTTTTTCTCCTTCCGCCATTTCGCCCCATCTTTTTAGCCCGAAGATATTTTTCTGCATTGAAGCATTAAATTCGTCCCCTTGAATTTTGTCTTTTTTCTTTCCTTTCTCATTAACCTCATATTCCATATTAAATTCATCTGTCTCTAACAAGCCAAGTTTCTTGCGAAGACTGCTGAATTTAACTGCTTTACTCTTTTTCAGTTGCTCTAAAACAATTGCTCGTTGTTCATCAGTCAATGGGTCCTCAGAGCCGTCTGAATGGTGAATCTTGAGATTATTAACATCCTGAAGAAGTCTAAATTTCCTTGCGTACCAGTCTCCTCGTGGGCATCGCTTCTCTCCTTCCTCTAAATCGCATTCACCAATTAAATCATCAGTTGGCTTTAGCGGACGTTGATAAAATACAGTCTTGTCCTTTATCTCCTCTTTTAATTGCTCTGTCAAAATCTCAGGGTAAAATTCTGACTGTTTAGCCCAAAGCAAAGCAAATTCCTTTTCATACATCGATCTGAATGTATATTGAGAACGTATGCGATTTTTTTCCGGATTCAGGTTTGCATAATATTCCCCCAATGTTCGGCACCCCGTATTATCAATAGCTTCCTGAAGCTGCCCTGCTTCTTTGGCAACCTTGTTGTTGTCACTTGCTTTTCCGGTTTTACGATTGCTCTTAAAACCTCTGCGCTGATTTATGTGAAACAGTACCCGTCCGAAATCGTGAAGACCCAGTTGTTCATCAAGCCCCTTGGCTCGTAAGAGGTATGGATTTGTTTCCATCAACTTTTGGATTAAATCAAATTCTCGGGGTAATAGACCTTCTCGTTGAAGCATACGCACCAATTTGTCTTTTCGGTATGCTCGGCGCCAGCGATTTCTTCGTGCACCTCTTGCCTCCCGGCGTGTCGCGTTCTTTGAAAGCTCCGCGCCCTTTGTATCGCGGTCAACACCTTCTGGAAAGACCCTCACACCCAAGTCGATGATTTTTGGTGATTTTCCTGTATCTAAAAGTGCCCAGCCGATGCTATTTGACCCAATATCGAGCCCGAGTGTATATTTACTCATAATCTGTCCCTTAAAAAATTGAAAAGTTTTTTTCTTTTCTCTTGACAATTATATGAGTTTTTTTGTATAAGTCAATTATTGTAACTGATCCGTGCCTGCGAGCTTGTCATAACAAGTGGTTTCTTAGGAAACCGCGCAGGCTAACCCCGCCGGCTATTTCGATAGTCGGCGGGGCCAACCTTATTAAAAATCATTCCAATGCAACAAAATTCTCCCAAATCTAAAATCTCAAATATACGATCGCCACGCCCATTCAGAAATGCAACCATTTTTTATCCCGCACCGAAAGTTTTGAGCATTTGAATTTTTGAGATTCGAATTTGTTTCTGGTTTTGATATTAGTGCTTCGGATTTCCCCACTCATCACGCCTCACGAGATATGCCTCTCGTCTCACGCTATACGCTGTCCGCTAAAATCCCCTTTGGGAAAAGAGGCTTGATTTTCAATCCCGACTTGTTATTCTATTAAAACCGTGGCCCAGTAACGTTGCTGGGCACCGATAGTGTGTTTATAGGAAATCTAAGCCGAAGCCCTGCACTTGGGAGCACTTATGCCGATTTTATTAGCTGCCGCCACCGAATATGGCGGATATATCTCCACGATAAAATTTGCTGCCTTTGTAGGCCTGTTCTTCGCATGGCTGCCACTCGTAAGATGGGTACACACTGACACCCAGGCCGTCAGAACCAGGGTCAACACCTGGACCGCCGTCATCGCTTCCACCGGGGCCGGCGCCATCATAATCTGGCTCCTCGCTCCGTTTTTCGTCATCGGCATCCTACTGTACCTTATCGCCGTCGGCGCAACCGCCATGGCATACGTCGTACACCGAAACGCAAGGGTTGCTGACTTCGAGCAGGTTCTTACCATAAACCACCTCAAAGGAATCTTTGTTGACGAAAAGAAGAGAATCGCCGCCGCCACAAAGGGAATGTCTTTCATCACGGCCAACGAGAATAAGGCGCCACTGCCAAAGGCAAAAACCCCGGAAGCCTTCGGCTACAAAACCGCCTGTGAAGTCTTTGAAGATGCTATATGGAGGCGTACCAGCGACGTCATCTTCCAGCCGAATCCACAGAGCTATTCTGTTATATACAACATTGATGGTGTGCCAACAAAGCAGCCACAAAAAACCAAGGAACAGATGGAGTACTTCATACACTACCTCAAACAACTGGCCGACCTCGATGTTAACGAACGCCGAAAACCGCAAACAGGAAACTTCAAGGTCATAAAAGATAGACAAGAGTTTAAGTGGCAAATCACCACCGCAGGCTCAACCGCCGGTGAACAGGTCAAGCTCACAAAACTCGAAGCTTACAGTCTTATTAAACTTGAAGATATCGGCCTCGATCCCGACCAGCTCCTTCGTCTCAAGTCAATTCGGGATCTCGATAAGGGCATATTCATAATATCAGGGCCCAAAAAAAGCGGCGTAACCACAACTTTTTACGCCCTGCTAAAGAACCATGACCCGTTCTTAAATAACATAAACACCCTCGAAAGAAAACCTGCTGCTGAACTGAGCAACATCACACAAAATACCTACTCCCTGACTGACACCGGAGTCACAACCTATGCCAAAAAGCTCCAGACTATACTAAGAACCGCTCCCGATATCGTCGGTGTCGCCGACTGTGAAGACGCTCAATCCGCTCAACTTGCATGCGCCGCCGCACGGGACGGAAAAATCGTTTATATTACCCTCGAAGCTGCAAACGCAATCGAGGCTCTCGGAAAATGGCTGAAATTCATCCCGGACAGAAACTATGCTGTCAAAAACCTCATCGGTATCCTCTGTCAGAGGCTCACAAGGAAACTGTGTAACGAATGCAAGCAGGCATATCAGCCCAAACAGGACCTATTCAAGAAACTAAACATCCCCGCCGACAAGACAAAGCTTCTCTACAGGCCCGGCGAGGTCCAATATGATAGACGCGGAAGACCGATACCATGTCAAAACTGCCAGGGCTCCGGTTTTTTCGGCAGAACCGGAATCTTTGAGGTCGCCATGGTCGATGATAAAATAAGAGCGGCTATGAAGCAGGCAAAATCCCTCCGCGAGATATCTTCACACTTCAGACGTTCCGGAATGCTCTACATGCAGGAACAAGCCGTCAAGAAGGTCGCCGACGGGGTCACTTCGATAAATGAGGTGATAAGGAAGTTCTCGGGGGTAAAGAAAGAATCCAGGCCCGGGAAATGATATGATGAAAAAGCTGACAGTAAAAAGTATAGTCAATCAGGAGAGAACATGTTTGCCGCCGGCGCTCTAATAGTGATTACCATTTTGTGTATGGCTCATCTGTATCTTAAGAGCTCTACTCTGAGATCCTTTGCGACGGTGATTGCAGCCGTCGTCGGGGCCATTGCGGCCCTTGGCTACTATGAGATTGCGGCAGACATACTGATTTCGAAAGCCCGCGGCGGACAATGGGCGCAACCGGGTATCTTTGCCGCTATCTTTATTGTCGCCTTTGCTTTGACCCGAGAGTGTGCCTATTTTCTTCTTCCCCACGATGTTGAATTCGGCGAGCTGTCGGCCCACATCACCGGCGTTGTGTGCGGTGTTATCGTAGGTGTTGTCATATCGGGGGTTTTGTTCATAGCCCTGGCGCTTTGTCCGCTTTCGGATAAGTGGCCTTATGCCCGCTTCGAGCAGGACAATATCAATATCGCCGGCCCGAAAAGCTCCCTGCTGGATTCCGACGGCATCGTGGCCGGCGTGTTCGGTTGGATCAGCAGGGGTTCCATGAGCTCCGGCAAGAGTTTTTCCGTCCTTCATGCCGATTTCATAAACCAGCTCCACCTGAACCGGCACAAAGCAAGGGAAGGCGTTTACATGATAACAGCCGCCGATTCGATTGTTGTGCCCAAAAAAGGCGGCATTCGCATAGCAGATATCGGCGGGCGCAGCTATACTATCGTCAGGATGGGCATAAAAAGTGGTGAAATCGACCGCGGCGGGGCAATGGATAAAGACGGAAAAGTCTCGTTCACACTTTCACAGATAAGAATCGTGTGCAAGAAGAAGGCCCAGCCCGGCGATGCCGCTACCGGAAGCGGGCACCCATTTTATCCCAAAGGGCGAATTGTGGATAACGAGTTCAAACCAGCAAGCCTTAGCGAGATTGTGGAGGTTTCGAGGGGGGCATTTGAAGTTGTCTCGGGTTGTGGGAGGGTCGCGTGGTTCGACCTTGCCTTCAGCGTTCCGTCCGATATGAGACCAATACTGCTCGAATTCAAGCAAAACGCCGTTGTCCAGCTGCCCAGGGCCACAGCAGGCACCGACGCATCGCCGGCAGATACCGGCACAACCGGTGGAGGTTCCTGACGGACCGCCATCATTATACCATGTCGGTGTCAGCGGAGCAGGGATATACGGTTTGCGTAAATGAGGAAAATAAGAGGAATATAAAATGAATTCACGCCAGCGTTTGCAGAAGACATTAAATCATGAACCTGTTGACAGGGTGTGTGTGGATTTTGGAGCTACACATGTAACCGGAATCTCTGCGAGTACTCTTTCAAAAGTAAGGAAGGCCCTGCTTGGCGAAGGAGATTATCGTGTTAAGGTCATCGAGCCTTTTCAGATGTTAGGCCAGATCGACGAGAAACTGATGGATGCTCTCGGTGTAGATGTACTGGGTGTTCTACCGCCTAAGACGATGTTCGGTTTTGAGAATAAGGACTGGAAAGAGTTCACGATGTTCGACGGTACAGAGGTTCTTGTTCCGGGTGATTTTAATGTAACATCGGACGGCAAAGGGGGGTGGTATCTGTATCCGGAAGGTGATACATCGGTACCTCCGAGCGGCCATATGCCAAAGGACGGTTTCTATTTCGACGCGATATGCCGTCAGCAGCCGATCGTTGAGGAAAAGCTTGACCCGGCAGACAACCTCAAAGAGTTTGGTGTGCTTACTACTGATGAGGTCGCTACTTTCGTTGAAAGCGCGGACAAGATTTATCAGCAAGGCAAAGGTGCTATTCTAAGTGCGCCGGGAACCGGCTTTGGTGATATCGCCCTTGTGCCTGCAATGTGGATGAAAGATACGCCGGGCATCCGCCAGATTGAGGAGTGGTATGTTTCTACGGCGATGAGAAGGGATTATGTTTATAAGGTTTTCGAGGGACAGTGCGAAATTGCGTTGAAGAATTTAAGGTTATTGATAGATGCACTGGGCGATAAGGTTCAGGCGGTATTCACAACGGGAACAGATTTCGGTATGCAGCAGGGGCTTTTTATCTCCCCTAATGCTTACAGGGACCTCTTTGGACCTTTTCACAAAATCATTAATGATTTCATACATAAAAACTCAAACTGGAAAATATTCATTCATTCGTGCGGAGCGGTTAAGGAGCTTATACCGGACTTTATCGAATCGGGCTTTGATATTCTAAATCCCGTTCAATGTTCGGCGGCCGGGATGGAGCCTGCCGAACTAAAAAAACAGTTCGGCGATGATATTATATTCTGGGGCGGTGGTGTGGACACCCAAAAAACTTTGCCGTTCGGCACGCCCGAAGAAGTTTATGAAGAAGTAACTCAACGGATCCGGCTGTTTAATGAACCTACCGGAATGGTTTTTAATACTACTCATAATATCCAGGCCGGGACACCTGTCGAAAACGTGTTGGCAATGTTCAGGGCAATTAAGGACAGTGCGAAATGACCGACTTTACAAAAGAGAAAAATAAAGGAAGTATTCTGTTCGTAGTAGGTGTATGTTCTGTTGCTGCATTGGGCGGACTTCTTTTCGGCTATGATACAGGCGTTATCAACGGTTCATTAAAATTCGTACAACTAAAGTTCGATCTTTCGCCTGCGATGAAAGGATTTGCAGCATCCAGCGCTTTGCTGGCGTGTATTTTCGGTGCCGCTTTTGCCGGAACGTTGAGCGATCGTCTTGGACGAAAAAAAGTTTTAATACTCTCGGCAGTTATGTTTCTTGTTTCGGCTATCGGCACTGCACTGCCGCAGAACCTTATTCAATTCGTCATATTCCGCATTATTGGCGGCCTTGGCGTAGGGGCTGCGTCTATGACGTCTCCGATGTATATCGCTGAGATATCACCGGCCAAAATACGCGGCCGAATGGTGTCGGTAAATCAATTCGCAATAATTTTCGGTATGCTGGTCGTATATTTCATTAACTATTATATTGCCGGGCTCGGCGACGAAGCATGGAACACGGAAACCGGCTGGCGATGGATGTTCGGCTCAGAATCCATACCAGCGGTGCTACTGCTCGTATTACTGTTTTTCGTTCCGGAAAGCCCGCGTTGGCTGACTAAACAAAGCCAGAAAAGCAAGGCTCTGCAAATCCTTTCTAAAGTCGATGGCGAACAATACGCCGAAGAAGAAATGCAGATGATCGAAGAAACCCTTTCGCATGAAAGCGGTTCTTTATCACAACTGTTCAATCCCGGGATGCGTGTAGTTCTGGTCATCGGTGTTGTCCTTGCTGTCCTGCAGCAGGTTACCGGGATAAATGTATTTTTGTACTTTGGCAGCGAGATATTTGAAAAATTAGGCGGCGAAACCATTGATGCGGCACTGCTTCAGCAGGTTGTCGTCGGGGCGGTGAATCTATTATTTACTGTAATAGCTATCTGGACAGTCGATAAGATTGGCAGAAAACCTTTGATGCTCATCGGCTCTGCGGGAATGGGTATTGCCTTGTTTGCCATGGGCACAGCGGGTTACCTGCAGGCAACGGGCATGTGGATGCTCGCGTTCGTTTTGATATACATCGCTTCTTTCGCTCTTTCTGTCGGCCCTGTAACTTGGGTGATCCTTTCGGAGATATTCCCGACGAAGATCCGCGGACGAGCGATGGGCATCGCTACGATATGCTTATGGATAGCCAATTCTATCGTCTCACAGACCTTCCCTATGATGGATGAAAACCAGTTCCTTATCGAGAAATTCCACCATGGATTCCCGTTTTTCATTTACGGTATAATGTGTATCGTCCTTATTGTCTTTGTAAAATGTATCGTTCCGGAAACCAAAGGGAAAATTCTGGAAGAAATTGAAAAGATGTGGATTAAGAACCGAGGCCGATCAGCTTAAAACGAAATAAGCTCAGAGCAAAAAAAGAAAATTTGACTATGAACAGACCTTTGTCGCAACACCATAAATATCTGCGAGGTCCGAATCCTTCGGCCCATTCGGCTGCGCTCAGGGCAGGCTAAGCTCAGGACAGGTTACTAAATCCGAAACAAATTCGAGAACCAAAATCATAATGGAAAAACTGGATTCCGGGTCCCTCCTTCGCACAAGGCTACGGAGGACAAGCAAGTCCGGAATGACATTGCCTCTCCTTTTGAGCTTCAAGATAAAACCAAATTATCGGAAAACCAGCCTTGCCCTGTAGTGAAAGGCGTAAATACTATACGATAATTCTGATACAGATTCAAGGAATTACAGCACGGTTTTTGATATGAAGGCGTTTAAGATTGCGGATGCGGAGGTCAAAGGCCGGGTGAGAGGAAAAGTAATTCCCAGGGTCGAACTGCTTGGCAGGCCGACTAAGTTCACTCAGGCGAGCCAGTAATTGCGCCGCGGCGCCGGTATCGTAGCCGGCAGCAGCAACCAGATGCGCCCCGAGTGTGTCAGCTTCCAACTCAATATCTTGCGAGTACGCGCTTTGGAGGAACTTGGCGCCCACCCGGCTGAGCAAACTGGCGCCGAGGCCGTGAATGGGCGCGGCTTTGGCCCCGGCAGCAATCGCCGAATTGGCAATGAGCCTATCCATCGCATGTCCCCGGATGACATGGCCCATCTCATGAGCAAGGATGAAAGCAATCTCGTCCCGGTGCCACTCGCAAAGCCGGAGCAGTGATCGGCCCACAAATATGAAGCCGCCCGGCAGAGCGAAAGCGTTGGGTTCGGTACCTTTGACAACTTCAAAGCTGAATGTTCGAAGCTTATTTGTAACGCGACCGGCCAGACGACGACCCACTTTGTTCAACATTTGCGCAGCGAGCGGTTCTGTGTCAAGCTCCAACCTGTTCCTGATTTCGCGTGCCAGGTCCCGGCCGACCTCGTATTCGGCCCGGATAGCGTCAGCCTGGCCGGCAGTTATTGATTGCCATATCCAGTTGACCTTGCGAACACTCGGGCCGGCCATCTTACCTAATTTGTAGAATAAGCCGCTCATCTTGCGTGCTCTCTTTTATGAATCATATATAGTGCTCCCAGTTGAATTTTACCGTTTGTCCTGAGCAAAGTCGAAGGGTTTGCTCGCGGGCAAGGACCTTTATAACAACAGGTTACAATCCGGCTCGCGGAATTTTTTTACCCTTAAGGGTA
>QNBT01000050.1 GCA_003644205.1 Planctomycetota bacterium
CGGTTCTTCTTTTTTCGTACGAACATAGCCCCATTTTAGCATCGGGACACCCAAAATCAAATTTGCCTTCAGTATTTACAAGGACTTACAGCAATTTTTCAAAGGGGTGTTGAAGTCAGGTGTTTGGGGTTTGACAGTATAGGCTCTCGGAGCCGTTTTCTTACCTGCTGTCAGCCCTGAGACGATAAACGCTTTTTACCCGATAGCACTTTCGGCAAACTTTGGGACGATACTATGAAATTAGATATCAAAGCAGGCTGAGGTGGCAATTTCCGGATTAAGCGACATCCACGAGGCCGAGCTTTTCACCGAACTTTGCTATCAGTGCGGTGCGGATATTTCGGTTCTGGGGTTGTGTGAGCATAGGGTCCGAGCTTACAAGGGCAAAGGCGTTCTTCCTTGCGAGTGTGAGCAGATTGAAGTCTTCGACGATGTTTGCGATTTTAAGGTCGGGCAGTCCATGCTGGCGTGCGCTGAAAAGTTCGCCCGGACCCCGAATCTTCAGGTCGTGTTCGGCAATCGCAAATCCATCGTTGGTTCTGGTCATGATTTCAAGTCTGCTTTTTGTGGCCTCGTTCTCGGTTTCGGCAAAGAGAAGACAGTAGGAGTTGTCTTGCCGGCGCCCGATGCGTCCCCTTAACTGATGCAGTTGTGCCAGGCCGAATCTGTCGGCGCCCTCGATGACCATTATTGTAGCGTTTGGTATATCAAGCCCGACCTCTATCACAATCGTCGAGACAAGGACATCAATTTGACCTTTGCGAAAACGGCTCATAATGTCCTGTTTTTTGTCGGACCTCATCCGGCCGTGTAAAAGCTCGACATTGAAATCACCAAATTCTTTTGTAAGAATTTTGTGATGCTGCGTGGCCGCCTTAACTGAATCTGTGGTCTCATTGGTATCACAGGGGTCAGGGTCGATTCTCGGACAGACAAAGTAGGCTTGTTTCTTTGCCCTTAGTCGCTGACGGATAAAGTCATAAGCCTTTTGGCGGTCATCCGGTGCGACCCAACGTGTAACGACCTTTGGCCGGGGGGACGGGCGGTGTTTAATGGTGGAAACATCAAGGTCGCCGAAGGCCGTCATGGCAAGCGTTCTTGGTATGGGTGTGGCTGTCATTACGAGGCGGTGGGGGGTCTTGTCCTTGATGAGTTTGGCTCGCTGGTGGACGCCGAACTTGTGCTGCTCGTCAATAATTACTATTCCAGGGTTGGCAAAGTCGATGTCTTCCTGAATCAGCGCCACGGTGCCGACGACTATATTAGTCTGGCCTGTGCTTATCCGGCTCTTGATTTCGTTTCGCTTTTTCGGTGTTATGCCGCCGGTGACAAGAAGTCTGGAGACATTACTGTTTTTCAGATATCTTTCTATGCTCAAAAAATGTTGATTGGCTAATATCTCGGTGGGCGCCATGATGACAGCCTGTGTCTTGTTGGCCACTGCCAGAAGGGCCGCATAAAGGGCGACGACCGTTTTTCCGGAGCCGACGTCTCCCTGGAGCAAACGGTTCATTGGTATAGATTTTGACATGTCGGCTACAATTTCTGCGATAACAATGTTTTGGTCTTCGGTGAGGAGGAATGGGAAGCGTTTTCTGATTCGGCTGTCGATTTTGTCGGTGCATTTCATCGCCGCCGCCGGGGAGAAATGCTGAATCTTATATCGCTTCAGCGCCAGGCCTGATTGCATCAAAAACAATTCATCATATTTGAGCCTGCGTTTTGCCTGCGCGAGCTTTTCGGCGTCGGGGGGAAAATGTATCCACTTAAAGGCGTCAGGGCGCGTGATTAGCTTTGTTTTGGCGCGGAATTTATCGTCGTAGAACTCGTCCACAATCTCGCCGGCGTCCTCGATTATCGGCTGAATAATCCTTTTGATTTGTCTGTTGGCCAATTTTGCCGAGGCGGGGTAAACAGGGCCTGCAAGGGATTGCGGGTCGGCAGCGCCGGTGCCATCAAGAACGACAAATTTAGGATTGGTAAACTGCAACTGGTGTTTGTAAATAGTCGGCTTACCTGAAGCGACTATAACTTTGCCGGGGGCGAGTTTGTTCTTAAGATACCCGCCGTGGAACCAGAGAATGCGGCATACGCCGGTTTCGTCGGCCAGTACCGCCTTGAACACGGGCTGGCGGCCGAATGGTCGAAAATCCGTCTGCTCTATTACTGCGACCACGGTTGCGTTCTCGTTTGGGCGAAGGTCGCATATCTTGACCGGCTCCGGCATAAAGACCCAGTCGCGCGGGAAGTATTCGAGCAGGTCGGCCAACGTCTTTACGCCGAGAGCCTCAAAGGCCTTTGCCCTTGCAGGCCCAACACCCTTGACGTACTGCACGGGCATTGTTAAATCAAGTTTGTTAGGTTTCGTCGAATGCATATTTGCCTATTAGTTTTACGAAACGGCAGCCGCAGACAAATTTGGATTGCAACCGGCCTTTAACTTTCTTACAGACTACCAAATCCTGAGTGTATTGGCCACCGACGGGGGCGACGATAAGCCCGTCTTCACAAAGCTGCTCTATGAGCGGCTGGGGGATATGAGGCACGGCGGCAGTGATAATGATTCTGTCGAACTGTTTGGGCTCGGGCCAGCCGCAGCTACCGTCGCCGACATAGTATTGGACGTTATCGATGCCGAGCCTTCCCAGGACGGCCTGGGCGGATTCTGAAAGCTGGTTGTATCTTTCGATCGTATATACCTGCTTTGCGAGTTTGGCTAAGATGGCGGCCTGGTAGCCGCTGCCTGTGCCCAGTTCAAGCACTTCGCAGCGGCGATTGAGATTGAGACACTGGGTCATAAGGGCCACGATATAAGGCTGGCTGATTGTCTGGCCGAGGCCGACTGGTAAGGGCCGGTCTGCGTAAGCCTTTGATTCATACTTGGATGGTACGAAGCACTCCCTCGGCAGCTCACTCATTACCTGCAGCACTGACCGGTCGGTGATGTCTCTTCCGGCCAGGTGCAGCCGGACCATGGTGTCCCTTTCAATCGCAAATCTGTCTTTTTCCTCGAAGCTCACCATACATATAATAATCGCTTTGGGGCCGGGATTTTGCAACTTAAATAAATATGTTGGGATAAAAAGGCCCATGAACCTTTTACAAAAGGTTCCCAACCCCTTATCATATTACAACTATATGAAGGGACTTACACAAAAGCTGATAGAAGCGGACAAAAAATATGTGTGGCATCCGTTTACGCAGATGTCGGATTGGTTTGGCTCGGAGCCTGTGATAATCGAGTCGGGCGAGGGATTTTTCCTCATTGATACTGAGGGTAAAAGGTATATCGACGGCGTAAGTTCGCTTTGGTGCAACGTGCACGGCCACCGTGTGAAAAAAATCGATGATGCAATCTGCGCCCAACTTGAAAAGATAGGGCACAGTACCTTGTTGGGCCTTGGGCAGACGAAATCAATTCAGCTTGCTGAAAGGCTTGTTCAGATTACACCATCCAATTTGCAGAAAGTATTTTACTCCGACTCCGGCGCAACCAGTGTCGAGATAGCGATTAAGATGGTGTATCAGTTTTGGCAGAATACGGGCCAAAAAGGGCGAACGAAGTTTATCGCCCTGGAAAACTCCTACCACGGTGACACAATCGGCGCAGTCAGCGTCGGCGGAATCAGTTTGTTTCACGGGATGTTCAAACCTTTACTATTTGAGACTTTTTTTGTTCCCGCACCGCATCCATACAGATTTGACGGTACAGCTCAAGCCTGCGCCGATAAAAGCCTCGACAAAATCGGGGACCTTCTGAAAAGACATACCGGTGAGATTGCCGCTGTCATTGTTGAGCCGTTGGTTCAGGGGGCCGTGGGGATGATTGTCCATCCCAAAGGCTTTTTGAAAGGTGTCCGTGAACTTACGAAAGAACACGATGTGCTGCTGATTGTCGATGAAGTGGCGACCGGCTTCGGGAGGACGGGAAAGATGTTTGCCTGTGAGCATGAAGACGTTCAGCCGGATATAATGTGTCTCGGCAAAGGGATAACCGGTGGATATCTGCCGTTGGCGGCAACATTAACGACACAGGAGGTTTTTGATGCTTTCCTTGGTGGAGCTGCAGAGCATAAAACATTCTATCACGGTCATACCTACACCGGCAACGCCTTAGGCTGTGCGGCGGCGTTGGCATCTCTGGAGCTTTTTGAGGAAAACAAAATCCTCGAATCGCTGCCGGCTAAAATTTCTCTGATAGATGAAGTTTTTGAAGAATTAGCGGGACTTGATTATGTCGGTGATGTCCGATACAGAGGTATGATGGGCGGGATAGAACTTGTTCGGGATAAGGCCACGAAGGAATCCTTTCCAAGTGAAAAGCAGATTGGTGCAAGGCTTTGTGGGGCGATGAGACCGAAAGAAGTAATGTTACGGCCGTTGGGTGATGTGATAGTTGTAATGGGGCCGATAGCGATTGATATGGAGCTGCTTGAGAAAATGCTGGGTATTATCAAAGATTCTATTGAAAAGGATTTGCCGCGAATTGTGAAAAGTATTTAGCCACAGAGGACACAGAGGACACAGAGATTTTTTTAGAATCTGGATTCCAGCTCCCCGCTTTCGCGGGGACAAGCTTCGCTGAAATGACAAAGGATTGTGGAAAGGATATGAGTTTTGCTTGAATTGAATTTACCGCAGGCTAATGGGCTTTTTATTACGGGCACCGATACCGGCGTTGGTAAGACGCTTGTAGCCGGTGGAATTGCTAAGATACTTAATCAGGCCGGCTATACCGTCGGCGTGTTCAAGCCTGTTGCAACCGGCTGTAAGCATTGTCACGAAGGTTTGGTTAGTACAGATGCCGAGTTCCTGCGTTATTGGTCAGACTGTGATTTTGAGCTTTCGGTAATCAATCCGGTAGGCTTTGTTACCCCTGCCGCCCCCGTTGTCTGCCAGGAGTTTGAGAGGCGGTATGTAGATTTTGCCGCAATCCAGACAGCGTACGAAAGCATTTGCGAGGCCAGCGACCTTGTAATAGTCGAAGGCATCGGCGGTATTCGTGTTCCCATATCAGGCGATGTAGATGTGCTTGAATTAGCTAAGGCGTTCGGTTTGGGCGTTGTGATAGTTGCTCGTCCTTACTTAGGCACGATAAACCATACACTGCTGACGATTGATGCTGTGCGAGCAGCTAATCTGAACTTAGCAGGCGTTGTAATAAGTGGTTATGACGCCACTTCTGCCACTTATGCTGAGGAGACGGGGGCCGATGCAATAACCAAGTACGGCCAGGTGGACATCCTTACAATAGTACCTTATGATGAGGATTCCGATGTTGATAATTGCCGGTTAGGCGATTTAACGGTTGAGGCGCTGGCCGACTGCGACTGGGCCGAGTTAGCCCAGCGGTAGCTGCTGGTATCCTCTGGTCGGCTGAAAAGACATGAAAAAGGCCGGGTAAAACTAAACCCGGCCTTTATGGTACTGCTGCACTGAGTTTTTCTGTTAGATTCCGTAGAATCCACCATTGATCGCCCAGCGTTCGGGCTGGCCGTGGACCTGCCTTACATAAGAATGTTCAGGTTCCCAAACAGATACCTGGCCATCTTTTTCAATCTCGATCTTGCAGGGTACTTTCAAAGCTCTCATCGCGGGTATTTCCGTAGGTTCGCCGATGGAAATAATTCGTATGAATCTGGTTTGGCCATAGGCTTTCTTCATCCTGTCAGCAGGTACAGCACCCCACATTTTGCCAGCTTTGGCATAATCCTCATCAATCAGGGCCTGGAGGAATTGGCGGACCACTTCGATTGCAATTTCGTTATCAGTGAAGTCGCCCTGGAGCAGACCGATTTCCTGGGTTGTTTCGTCCATCAGAACCGCATCATCAGGGACATCATCGAGGGTAAACATCTCAGATGTAATTGGCTGATTGTAGTCATAATACTCTACTGTAACCATCTTGTGATACTCGCCATCTTCCAATTTATAAGCCTCTACCGAATTGACAAGACGTGTGGCCTGATCAACGAACAGGATTGCGCGCGGGAAAGGTTCATTATCTTGTTCTATATTGGTTGCGGTTACTATAATCGGCTCGGATTTGTTGGAAGGTTCAACTATCACTACTTCAACTTTGCCTTGTTCCTGTTCGGTCTTCAAACGTTCAACGGCAAGTTTGGGATCAAGTAGTTCTATGTTTTCCAGGACCTGGGCCGCAATTTCCTGGTCTTTCATAATGAACAGGAAATTTTTCCGCTTAGAGTATAGACGCATTTTATTGTCTTTCCACACTATGATTGTTTCACCGTCTTCTGGATCCAGCCATGCAGGCTTCTTGAGTCGCATATTCTTCAGTTGGCCTCTCGCATCAAATTCGACCCAAGACTCTATCGGCTCATCGTTTGGTTCAATAAAACTTTTCAGATGAAGAAAACGGACAGTGTGATTTGCCTGGATTGTCTGTTCAATCGCATAAGCGGAGGGAACTGATTTGTCTAAGAAGGTTATACCGAGTACGGCGATTAGTACCACCGCTGCTGCGGTAGCAAGTTTTGTAATTCTGTTTTTCATAATTATTCTCCAGATATTCGGCTCTATATTTGCCGATTGTTCGTTCTTGGATTTTTCCTGTGCCGCCAAAGCATCGTTGAGGGTCTTATCATGCATTTGGGCACGAGGAGTTACATTTATTTTCTTTATTAACTTTTCGACACTTTCTATTTGGGTCATTTTACACCTCACCATCTAAAAGCGTACGCAGTTTATCCAGCCCGTAGCGGTACCTGCTCTGGGCCGTATTGATTGAAACGTTCAACGACTGGGCTATCGCCTTAAACTTCATGCCGCCTCGCAGATGCAGGATTATTACCTCTCGCTGCTCGTATGGAAGCTGCGCTATCGCACCGCTCAAAAGTTGCAATCCCTCGTTGCACATCGCTATTGACTGCGGGCCTTTGACATTTGACCGTATCTGGATCGATTCATCCAGAGCATCAGGCTGTCGCCGCCTCTTTCGGATAGTGTCGCGCGTCCGATTAGCAACGCAGGTCGCCAGATAGCCCTTGAGGCTTCCTTCGAGCCTGAGTGAGTCGGCTGATTGGGCGAACGAGACGAAGAAATCATGTACAATGTCTTCTGCGCTGTTTACATCATTCAAAAGAGCGGTTGCCAACGTTAGCAAATAGCCTTCGTACTTTTCATAGATACGGGCTAAGGCCCGTTGGCTGCCGTGCTTAAATCTCAATATGAGTAGTTTGTCCTCAATCATCTATTTTTCGCTCGAGCGATTTCGGGAATAATCATTCCTCAATAATATCACGATTGAGCCGGCTGTTTTAGTCTAAACAGGGTGAATTTTTTCCATTTGTATAGGAGGTTGAATTATTGATGCCGATGTGTTAGATTGTTCTCCTTTATGGCCCGCGGGGCCGGAAGGTAGCAATCAGGCGAAAAAAGTTAAGGAGACCTTGGATGTTTAACGGTATTTTTCAAATTCCTCAGCCGCGTAACGAGCCTTGTCTGCAATACGCACCGGGCAGCGGCGAACGTTCGGAACTCAAGGCGAAATTGAAAGAGCTGCTTGGGCAGCAGACCGAGGTGCCGATGATAATAGACGGCCAGGAGATACACAGCAGTAATTTGGCGGATATGCGCTGTCCACATAATCACCAGCACCTGTTGGGCAGATACCATCAGGCCGATGCGCAGCTTGCCATCAGGGCGATTGATGCGGCCCAGAAGAATAAGCAGATGTGGGGTGAAATGCCGTGGGACGCCAGGGCGATTGTATTTCTCAAGGCGGCGGAATTGTTGGCGGGTAAGTACCGCCAGACGGTGAACGCTGCGACGATGCTGAATATGAGCAAGACGCCGCACCAGGCGGAAATTGACTCGGCGTGCGAGCTGATAGATTTCTGGCGGTTCAATCCTCATTTTATGCAGGAGGTCTATGGCGACCAGCCGATGTCCACACCTGGTGTGCTTAATTATATGGAGCACCGACCGTTGGATGGGTTTGTTTTAGCGCTAACGCCGTTTAACTTTACGTCAATTGCAGGCAATCTTCCCACGGCGCCGGCGCTGATGGGTAATACCGTGGTGTGGAAGCCGGCGTCGTCGGCGGTTCTTCCGGCGTACTTCATTATGAAAATCCTCGAGGAGGCGGGACTTCCGCCGGGAGTTATAAATATGGTTCCCGGGCCGGGGCCGGTAGTGGCGCCGCCGGCGCTGGATGATATCAGGCTCGGTGGTATTCACTTTACCGGAAGCACATACGTTTTCTCGACTATCTGGTTAGCGGTCGGCTCGGATATTCGCAAATACGTCTCCTATCCGCGGATCGTGGGCGAGACGGGAGGGAAGGACTTCATCGTTGCGCACGCCAGCGCGGATGTGAATGCATTGGTTACGGCACTGGTTCGGGGAGCGTTTGAGTATCAGGGTCAAAAGTGCTCGGCGGCGTCGCGGACGTATATTCCCGATTCTATCTGGCCTCAGGTTAAAGAGAAGATGCTGAGCAATATCGGTGAGCTGAAGATGGGCGATGTAACCGATTTTGGAAACTTTATGGGTGCGGTTATCGACGCCAAGTCGTTTGAGACTATCAGCGGCTATATCGAATATGCCAAAAACAGTACCGATATGGAGATTATCATCGGCGGCGGTTGCGATGACTCAACCGGATACTTTGTCGAGCCGACAGTCGTTGTAACCAGGGACCCGAAATGTAAGCTGATGGTCGAAGAGATATTCGGCCCTGTGCTGACCTTATATGTCTATCCGGAAGATGAATACGACGAGACGCTGAAACTTTGCGACCAGACTTCGCCCTACGCCTTGACAGGTTCGATATTCGCACTGGACCGCGGCGCAATCGTCAAGGCCATAAATACGCTGCGTCATGCGGCCGGTAATTTTTATATCAACGACAAGCCTACCGGTGCTGTTGTAGGGCAGCAGCCGTTCGGTGGTACGCGAGCATCCGGCACCAATGACAAGGCCGGTAGCTGGCTGAATCTGGAACGATGGGTCTCGCCGCGCGTAATTAAGGAGACGTTCCTGCCGGCAGGGGATTATCATTATCCCTACATGGAAAAAAGTTAGTCTATTAAGGATATTGTGTTAGCGGCCTGATGTTTTTATTGTGTCCTTCAGTGCGTTGACAAGTGCATCGAGTTGTTCGGTTGTGTGGTCTGATTGGACTGAGATTCTGAGTCTTGCCGAGCCGGCCGGGACGGTGGGGGGCCTTATGGCGGCTATGAAAAAGCCTCTGGCGAACAACTCCTTCGAAACTCGCAGTGTATCTTTGCTGGGTCCTATGATGACGGGGATTATGTGAGTTGTGCTATTGCCGGTATCAAGGCCGAGCTTGCTCAGTCTGGTGCGGAGGTATTCGGCGTTGGCTGCTAATTTTTCACGCCTTGACGGTTCGGTTTTAACAACCTCAAGAGCTGTAAGTATCGCGGCGCAGTTTACCGGTGACGGAGCAGTGGTATAGATGAAAGGCCTGGCTTTATTGACAAGATAGTCGATGACCGTTTTGTTGCTCGCTACAATACCGCCGGTCGTGGCAATTGCCTTACCCAGAGGCGCGATGATAATGTCAACCTCGCTGAGCAGGCCAAGCTCGTGGGCAAGTCCCGCCCCGGTTTTGCCCATACAGCCGATAGCATGGGCCTCATCGACAATCAATATGGCGTCGTAAGCCTTCTTGAGGTCAACGAGCCGCTTGAGGTCTGCGGTATTGCCATCCATTGAGAAGATGCTTTCTGTAACAATGAATCTGCGATTGTACTTTTTGTCGGCTAAGAGTTTTTCGAGTCTGTCCAGTCTGTCGGGACGATAGGTTCGAAATTCGGCCTGGCCTGCCCTTGTGGCATCGATAATGGAGGCATGGTCGAATTTGTCCAACAGAACTATGTCCCCTTTCTGTGGTATTGTTTTGAGAACCGCCTCGTTTGCCGTCCAGCCGGATGGGAAAAGAATTGCGGCCTCGGTGCCGAAAAACCGGGCAAAGACCGTCTCAACCTTAACGTGCGGTCGCATCGTTCCGCTGATAAGCCGTGATGCGGCTGCACCGTAGCCATATCGCCTCACGGCCTCAGTTACAGCGGCGATTATCCGCCTGTCACCGGCGAGATTTAGATAATTATTGCTGCAGAAAAGTACTTTCTCAGCCGGGTCGCCTTCCAATCGCACAACAGGCCCCTGCACGGACTCAATGCAGCGGAGCCGCCGGAGTAAACTCGTATTTTCGAGTTCTCTTAGCTGGTCCTGCAAAAAGGCAAATTTGTCCGTCATCGGATTTTCCCGTTGAACAATGACTTACTTTGTTGATATTATTGAGCGGTGAATAGTATAATGTGGACTACTGATTTAGGATAGCTGATTTTACAGAACTATGGGAATTTACGATAGAGATTACGCTCGCGA
>QNBT01000051.1 GCA_003644205.1 Planctomycetota bacterium
AATCAGGCTGTATTTGGCGGCGTCAATATTTGTGGGTGGTCTGAGTGCATACCGAAGCGGCGCTCTCTACGCTTCGGACTGGCCGAACTGGCGGGGGCCGGACTACAACGGTATATCAAAAGAAACGAGATGGAACGCAAGTAAAATAAACAACAGCACCAAGCCACTTTGGAAGGCTTCTGTCGGCACAGGCTTTTCTTCAATAGCGGTCAGTAACGGCCGAGCCTATACGATGGGCAATACCAATGATGAGGATACGGTGTACTGCCTGGATGCCGAGACAGGCAGCGTAATCTGGAAGCACTCGTATAGCGCACCTTTGGATTCAAAGAATTACGAAGGCGGCCCGAGCGCCACGCCAACCGTAACGGATGGAAGGGTCTATACAATCAGCAAGAAAGGCAAGGTTTTCTGCCTGGATGCCGCCACGGGCGATGTTATCTGGCAGAAGGAACTGGATGTCGAGACTCCAAGGTGGGGTTTGGCGGGTTCGGCACTGGTTATGGATAACATGGTTATCTTCAATGCAGGTACCCGTGGCATGGCCCTTAACAAGGATGACGGCAGTGTGATATGGCAAAACGGCAAAGGGGCGGCGGGGTATGCTACGGGCGTGCCGTACACTGCCGATGGCAAAAAATGTGTCGCGATATTCGGAGCAAATGAAGCTTCGGGTCTGATTGCAGCAACCGGCAAAGAGATGTGGAATTTTAAGTGGAAAACGAACTACGATGTCAATGCCGCCGACCCCATCATTTCAGGTGATAAGGTGTTTGTCTCTTCCGGGTATAACACGGGCTGCGGGCTTTTTAAGATTGAGGGCGGCAAGGCAAGCGAGCTCTGGCGCAATAAGAATATCCGTAATCACTTCAACAGTTGTGTTTTGCAAGGAGAATATGTCTATGGTTTTGACGAAAAGACGCTGAAGTGTCTGGACTTTAACACCGGCCGGGAGAAGTGGTCCAGGAAAGGATTAGGCAAAGGAAGCCTGATAGCCGCTGACGGCAAGTTGATTATCCTGAGTGAAAAGGGCAAACTGGTTATTGCAGAAGCGGTGCCTTTGGCTTTCAAGGAGATTTCGTCCGCCCAAATCCTCAGCGGCAAATGCTGGACAACGCCGGTTCTGGCTAACGGCAGAATTTATGCCCGCAGCAATGTCGCAGGACAATTGGTTTGTCTGGATGTGAGCGGAGGCTCTTCCAGCCGTGCCGCCGGCATTGGGTCTAAAACCTGGGCACAGTGGCGCGGTCCGAACAGGGACGGCAAGAGCAAAGAGGTGGGGCTTTTGAAAAGCTGGCCGGACGGCGGACCAAAACTTCTCTGGTCAGTTGATGGCCTTGGAGGCGGGTTTTCCACCGTGGCTATCGCTAATGGCTTCATATATGTTACCGGTATGAAAGGCAAAGAGGGCATGCTCTCTGCCATTGACCTGGAAGGAAATCTTAAATGGCAAAAGCCATACGGACCGGAGTGGACAGGTTCTCCCCCCGGTGTAAGAAGCACAGCCACGGTCGATGGAGACAGTGTCTATATCATGACCGGAGTGGGAACGGTCGTTTGCCTTGATGCAAATGCCGGCAACGTAAAATGGAAGGAGGATGTCAAAGAAAAGTTCGATGGTAAAACACCCCATTGGGGCTATGCAGAATCATTACTTATCGATGGCGACAAACTCATTTGCACTCCCGGTGGAGAAAAGGGCTCGATAGTCGCCCTTGACAAGAGGACAGGACTGACCATTTGGATTAGTAAAAATCTTACCGAGGCAAGCGCTTTCTGTTCACCGATACTAATCAAAAGAGGGCCAAGGAAATTGGTTATTACTTTGTTAGCCGAATCCATTGTAGGAATTGACGCAGAGACGGGGGAAGTTCTGTGGAAGGACAAATTCAAAGAGTGCCGGGGCTTCGGCAGGCCGAACCATCCAATAACACCTGTTTATTATGACGGAGCTGTATATTCCACCAGCGGCTACAATAAGGGCGGGGCCTTGTACGAATTATCCCCCGATGGTACCAAGGCATCAAGGAAGTGGGTAGACAAAGTCCTTGATACTCACCATGGAGGCGTAGTTTTAGTGAATGGCTACATTTACGGTTCTAATTGGAAAAGCAATAGAAAGGGCGACTGGGCATGCCTCGAGTGGGATACCGGCAAGGTGATGTATGAAACAAAATGGCTCGGTTCCAAAGGGTCAATCACATACGCCGATGGGATGCTGTATTGTTATGAAGAACGCGAAGGGACAGTAGCACTTGTCAAGGCTTCACCAAAGGGATTTGATATAGTGAGTTCTTTTAAGGTGACAAAAGGAACAGATGAACATTGGGCACATCCGGTAATCTGCGACGGCAGACTCTATATTCGTCACGGAGAAACCTTGATGGCCTATAATATCAAAGGGTAAGTTGCACTGAATAAGCCGGTACATATATCGAAAACCCCATTCATTCTTTACTGTGACTGTGCATACTCTCAGATTATACCTGAGCAGGTGAAAGTCCATGTGCGAAAGGAACTTACGGACCTGGGGATTGAATTCGAGGCGGTTGCCGACCTGTGCGAGCTCTCAGCTCGAAAGGACCCGGCACTTAAACGCTGGGCTAAGATGGATACCATAAAGATAGTCGCGTGTTTTGAGCGCGCTGTTAAATGGCTGTTCCACGCCGGAGGGGCACCGCTACAACCAGAACGTGTGGAATTCCTGAACATGAGGACAGACAGCATTGAAAGCATTCTCGGCTCGCTGTCGGAATGCGAAGCTTCTGCGACCGAGCACGAAGAGATTGAACCGGACAAAAGGGGCAAATGGATTCCATGGTTTCCTGTGATTGACTACGAACGATGTGCAAACTGTAAGCAGTGTTTAAATTTTTGCCTTTTCGGTGTGTTTGGTCTTTCCGAACAGGGACAGGTACAGGTTCAACAGCCGGCTAATTGTAAGACCAACTGCCCTGCCTGTGCTCGTGTGTGTCCACAAAAGGCTATCATCTTTCCAAAATATACCGAAAGCCCTTTTAATGGAGATAAGGTAGGCACCGAAGACGGCGCTAAACTCAGTGAGCTTTTAGGTGGGGATATTCATGACATACTTGGTCGGCGGGGCAAGTGTTGTGGTGTATCTGCAATGGATGCAGGCCAACAACAAGGTGCTTCTCGTCTGGCGAAACTGCAAAACGCGCTGGATATTCCGCAAGAGGTGATAGAATCTCTGTCCGCCGGACAAATAAAGGAAGGCAACTTGAAGGCAGGAAAGGAAGACTGCTCCAACACCGAGCCTCAAGAATGTAACTGCAAATGCAAAAGGGGGAAGTAACAGCGGTGAGTGAGAAAACTTTAGTCCCTGCGGTAATTCTTGTTGCGGACAGGACCCTGAGCGCCAGGTACAAGGTTTTATTTGAAGGAATCTTTGCCACGATGCAGACCACACAGGTCCCTGAGATTGCGATGCGCGGATTTGTTGCGCCTCGGGTCGCTACAGATAAATTCGGCAGGGCTAAAGAAGTGCCTCTCGGCCTGCGACGCGTCGAGTCGGCACTTCTTAAGTTTACCGACCTTACCACTGACGACATTGTCTGTACTACACCGGAGGCGCTGCCGAGGCTGTTGGGGCCTTGGGTAAAGGTGGTCGGCTTCAGTTCGAGCGACCCATTAGGCAGAGGAATGAGTAATACGACAACAACGAATTTCTGGAAAGGCGAGTTGTACACAAGCTACTGGACGAGGCAAGCTCTCGAATATATCGCCGAGGCAAAACGCAAATATGGCTTCAAGGTTGTCGGCGGCGGTGCCGGGGCATGGCAGTGGAACCGATACGAGGATGACACTTCCTCACGATGCATTGATGTAACCTTCGAAGGATATTTTGAAAACCGCGGCCCGACCCTTTTCACAGACCTTATTAAAGGAAGGCAGGTTGATGGATATGTGCTCGATAATGACACTGCGGCTGAAAATGTTCAGCCCATAAAGGGGGCATCGCTGTTGGGGATTGTCGAACTTTCAAGGGGCTGTGGAAGGGGTTGTAAATTTTGCGGTATGGCGGACAAAAAAATGACGCACCTTTCCCGCGATACCATCCTGGCGGACATCGAAACAAACGTTGCCAACGGCATCGGCTCAGTCGTGAGCAGCAGCGAGGATTTCTTCCGTTATGGTTCTGTTGGAGTGAAGCCCGATTTTGACGAGTTATGTGGTTTATTGGAGAAGATGCGAAAAATCAAAGGTTTGTCGTTCATGCAGATAGACCATGGCAATATAACCAGCGTGCTGCAGTTGACGGATGAACAGTTGTCTCAAATCAGAAAACTGCTTACATGGCGCGCCAAGACAGATTATCTTTGGGTCAATATGGGCGCAGAAAGCGCAAACGGCAATCTTGTCGCCGCCAATTGTCCCGGCAAAATAGCGCCGTTTCGGCCCGAAGACTGGGAGGATATGGTTCGCCAGGTGGCCGGGAAAATGACTCGCAACGGTTTCTTTTCTGTATTCAGCATAGTGCTCGGTTTGCCGGGCGAAACACCCGATGATATTGCCCGTACGCAGAAGCTCGTCGAATATCTCGGAACAAAACGGGCGGTAGTCTTTCCCGTTTTCTATGAGCCTTTATCAGTTGACGAAATAAGAAGGAATCAGAGATTCACTCTTGCCAGAATGAGAGCCGACCACCTTCGGTTGTACAGAACCTGTTATGAGATAAATTTCAGACAAGTGCCTCAACTGTTCTGGGACAATCAGCGGGCCGGCGGCGTGTCATGGATAAAGCGGTCGCTGATGCAGCTATTAGGCAAGACCGAAGTGGCTTCATGGCGGCGAACCTTCACAAAAATCGGCAGGCAGATTGAAAGACGCGGAAACCTTCAGGGAGTTCGGGTATGCGAAGGGACATTATAGCCTCCACAAGACCTGTCAGAAGGCCCCAGGTGGATATCCCCTCTACAAAAGAGCAGAGGAATAAGGTCCTGCGGCTTGTGCGGGAATATGCAGCGCAAAGAAATCTTGTCGGGCCGGTGTCGCTTGATGAATTGCAGAGGCACTGTGGCCAAATAATTAAAACTTCCGCTCTGAATCCGAAGCATCTCAAGTTCTTGGTAGTTTTGCTGAACAACGAGATATGGCGCCAAACCGTGGCGGGTATCCCTTACAACAAACGCTTGCTCCTGCTACCGAAGTGTCTGCGAGACCAGGACAATTGCCCGGCCGATTTTGACGAGATTGGGCTGATTTGCCGGCACTGCGGGCGCTGTATTCTAAGTGAATTACAGGCGCAGGCTGAACAATTAGGCTATGCGGTCCTGATTGCCGAAGGCTCGCCTGTTGTGATGAGCCTTATCGAGACCGGCAAAATTGAAGCGGTTATTGGTGTAAGCTGTCTGGACGTGCTGGAAAAGAGCTTCCCCTATATGGAAGCAGGCGCAGTTCCGGGCATGGCGATACCGCTTCTCTATGACGGGTGCGCAGATACAAGTGTGGATGTTGACTGGGTGCTCGATGCCATTTATGAAACCGGTGACGATGAAAGTTATCGCCTCGACCTGCACCAGTTGCGAAATAAGGTGCAAGACCTTTTTACCCTGGAACGTCTCACATCACTTTTGCAACCGGGACAAGACCGGACCAGGAAACTTGCGATGGATTGGCTCAGGCGAGCGGGCAAGCGCTGGCGTCCTTTTCTTGCGGTCTCTACTTACCGGGCCCTGACAAGTACCGGTAGCCGGGCTTTCTCACAAGAGTTGATTAAGGTTGCCCTTGCAGTCGAATGTTTTCACAAAGCTTCACTCGTTCACGACGACATCGAGGACGGGGACGTTCTGCGGTACGGCCAAAAGACGGTGCACGCCGAGTATGGAGTGCCTATCGCGCTGAATGTAGGGGATTTTCTGCTTGGAGAGGGATACCGCTTGCTGGTGGAGACTTCTGCCGACTGCGGAGCGAAGATGCTGCAGGTTGCCTCAGCCGGGCACAAACAGTTGTGTCTTGGGCAAGGCAGGGAATTATTCTGGATGCGCGAGCCGAGGCCGTTGGGTGTCGCCGAGGTCATAGACATATTTCGAGCCAAGACCAGCCCGGCGTTCGAGGTTGCTCTGAGGCTGGGAGCTATTTTGGCCGGCCAGGATGAGCAATTGAGTGATACGCTGATCGAATACAGCCGGTCTTTGGGGATTGCTTATCAAATTATGGACGATGTTAATGATTTTGATTCAAAAGCGGGTCTGGGCGATCTGATCCAAAAGCGGCCATCGGTACTTTTAGCAATTGCTTTTGAGCGGGCAGGTGGGGATGATAAAGAATTGCTCGAATCAGCCTGGAAGCGGTCGGCGGAGGCGAACACAGTTTCGGATGAAGTCTCGAACATATTGGCAACAACGCAGGCCAAGCGGGCGGCAATCGACCTTATGGAATCTTACAGGTTGCGGGCGATAAGGTCTCTTGCCACACTGCAAAATGCAACGTTGAAAGGCCTACTCCGAAGGCTCGTCAGTAAAATATTCAGTGATATTGATGTTATGGATTGTTGCAATGAGTATAAGGCGCCAGATGCTGGAGGCAGCAAGCCGGGCTAAAATATCACTGGGTGATCAGGCTGAGGCTGTTGTCGAGTTCATTGTCAGCCGGATCAATAAAGATGGCGGGTTTAAGGACAGGGCAGGCAAAAGCGATTTGTATTACACTGTCTTTGGAATCGAGGCCCTTTCGGTTTTGGGGGCCCGGATTCCGCGAGACAAAATCACCGGTTACCTCGCACAATTTGAACACGGCCAATCGCTGGATTTTATTCATCTGGCATGTCTTGTCCGCTGTTGGGCGAATATTGCCTGCCCGGTTAAGCCGGATATTTGCAATACAATTGCCCAGCGTATCGGAAACCATCTCGTAGAGCACACCACGATTTACACCTGTTTTCTCGCGTTATGTGCGTACCAGGATTTGGGTATTGAGATTAACGACAAGGGCATCTTTTTGGATTGCATCGACTCGCTGCGCACCGCCGATGGTGGGTACGCAAATGAACCGGACATTAAAATCGGTGCCGCGCCGGTTACAGCAGCGGCAGTATCAATCCTTCATTATTTGAATGAGCCGGTGCCGGACACAGCTATCGACCGGCTGTTTTCCTGCATCGGTCCTGAAGGAGGGTTTGGTGTGATGCCGCAGGCCGGCGCCGACCTTCTTTCCACAGCCACCGCACTGCACGCGCTATCTGTTGCAGGCGCTCCGCTCGTTGACATCAGGAAGCGATGCCTTGACTTTATTAATGGTCTTTGGGACGGCCGTGGCGGATTTTGCGCAAGTTCCGCTGACAGGACGCCGGACTGCGAATATACCTATTACGCACTCCTTGCAATGGGCCATTTGAGTTAATAGCTATGAACGTTGACACTGAAACCATCAAGCAAACACTTTCGGTCGCAACAGAGGACCTGATCCATGCCCGCGAACCGGCAGGGTATTGGCAAGGCCGGCTATCGAGCAGTGCCCTTGCTACGGCTACGGCGGTCTTTGCACTTTCTATGGCCAATGAAAATAAGCATAAATTGCTTATCAACTTCGGGCTGGACTGGCTCAGTAAAAATCAAAATGTCGATGGCGGATGGGGCGACAGTGTAATAAGCGTTAGCAATCTTCCTACAACGATGCTTTGTTGGGCGGCGTTTGCGGCGGCCCAGAATCCATCTTGTTACAAAGACACTGTTGCCAAAGCCGAGTTGTGGATTGCCGAGCGAGCAGGTAGTCTGAAACCCGAATCTCTTATAGAGGCAGTCAACCTGCAATACGGTAATGACAGAACATTCTCTGCACCGATTCTGACTATGTGTGCCCTTACCGGCAGGTTAGGTGAGGGCCGGCGGGCCTGGTCTAAAATTAAGGCATTACCTTTCGAATTAGCGGTATGTCCGCATCAGTTGTTCAAGTGGCTGCGGCTGCCGGTCGTAAGCTATGCCCTGCCGGCCCTTATAGCTGTAGGACAGGTCAATTACCACAAAAACAGGCCTGCAAACCTGCTTGTAAGACTTGTCCGCGGGCTAACAAAGCGAAAGACTCTCAAGGTTCTGCAAAAGATTCAGCCCGCCGCCGGCGGATTTCTCGAAGCGGTTCCATTAACCAGTTTCGTGGTTATGAGCCTGATTGGGGCCGGGGAGAGTGATAATTGCGTTGTGTCAAAAGGTATCGAGTTTATATGCAACTCGGTTCGAGCTGACGGGAGCTGGCCGATAGACACAAATCTTACCACATGGCTGACGACATTGTCGATCAATGCCCTGTCTGTTAGCTCTAACTTCAAAGATATCCTTTTGCCGGATGAGCGCAAAAGTATTCAAGAGTGGCTACTATCACAACAATACCGCCGGCCTCACCCCTACACATACGCCCCCCCGGGTGGCTGGGCCTGGACGGATTTACCAGGCGGCGTGCCCGATACCGATGATACGGCGGGAGCCTTAATTGCCCTTCGCAACCTGGACTTAATTGATGGCCGTGTAATCGATGCTGCCAAGAACGGTATCAAGTGGCTGTTGGGCCTGCAAAATAAAGATGGGGGCTTCCCGACTTTTTGCAGGGGCCGGCTGAACCTGCCCTTTGACCGCAGCGCGCCGGATTTGACCGCCCATGCTATCAATGCTATGGCCGTTTGGCGGGACAAGTTTTCGAATCAACTCGGCTGCCGGATAAACCAATCAATCAAAAAAGGCATCAAATACCTGGCAAATGTTCAGAACGATAACGGGACATGGATACCATTATGGTTCGGTAATGAGTCAACTCCTAATCAGGAAAACCCGGTCTATGGTACCAGTCGCGTGCTAACCGGTCTCCAGACACTATCTCAATCACAGTTTCAAGGCTGTGCCGGGATGATGGATAAAGCCGTTGGATGGCTGCTGTCGGCGCAGAATACCGACGGCGGCTGGGGCGGGGCAAAAGCCGTTGAATCATCCATCGAAGAAACGGCTCTGGCTGTGGATGCTCTGGCAGGTTCGCTGAATATCCGAGGTGATAATGAGCGGCTACAATTATCAACAGAAAAGACAGAACATGCCCTCTGGCGCGGCGTCGGCCGGCTTGTGGAGAAAACCGAGAGAGGAACAAAATTGCAACCGGCCCCGATTGGGCTGTATTTTGCAAAGCTGTGGTATTTTGAGGAGCTGTATCCGGCGATATTTACCATTTCGGCATTGAATAAAACCCAAAGAATATTGTGTCATTCTGAATCCCGGCGCGCCGGGAAAGAATCTCATCATAATGGTGCATAAGAGACCCTTCGCTTCGCTCGGGGTGCCAATTGTGTTATTTTGTTAGAGGTTTTAAGTTTAAGCCCCCGGCAGCGCCTTATCGCCCTCAAAGATTCTCCAGCCTCTGCTGCTTATCATAATCCTGCAAAGCACCGACAATCTCGTCCATCTCACCTAAAATTATCTTGTCAAGGTTGTAAAACGAAAGTTTTATCCGGTGATCCGTTACCCGATTTTGTGGAAAGTTATACGTCCTGATCTTCTGCGACCTGTCGCCTGAGCCAATCATCGTCTTTCGTTGCTTGTCCCGCTGCTGTCTTTCCTTCTGCCTGTGCATTTCATATATCCGGCTCCGAAGTATCCGCCAGGCCTTCGCACGGTTTTTATGCTGACTCTTCTCGTCCTGCATACTGACGGTGATTCCCGTCGGCACATGCTCCAGCCTCACAGCGCTACTCAATTTATTGACGCTTTGCCCGCCCGGCCCGCTTGAGCGACTTACATGCTCTATCACATCGTCGGGATTTATCTGGATATCAATCTCTTCCGGCTCAGGTAGCACCGCAACAGTTGCCGCCGATGTATGCACCCTGCCCTGAGATTCGGTCTCCGGCACCCTCTGCACCCGGTGCCCGCCGCCTTCGTAGCCCAATTCAGACCACACACCGGGGCCTTTTACATTCATTATCAATTCCCGAAAACCGCCCATTTCCGTCGGCGAAAACTGAATCATTTCCACCTTCCAACCTCGCTTCTCGGCAAACTTGGTGTACATGTTATAAAGGTCGCGTACGAACAGCGATGCCTCCTCGCCCCCCGTGCCCGGCCGAATCTCCATAATCACCGACCCAACCGCTGCATCGTCGGCCATCACAAGGCTGTCTTTGATTTCAGCCAACAGTCGCTCCTTTTTCTGGCCCAGCTCGCCTAACTCCTCCTCAGCCAACGACCGAAAATCGGCCTCCAGCTTCTCATCAGCTAACAGACTCTCGGCGTCCGCAATGCCGGCCAGGACACCCTTATATTCGCGATACTTCGCCACAATCGGCTTTAACTTGCCCTGCTCCTTGCTGAGCGGGATGAATTTGTCCGCATCGCTCGCCACATCTGGGGCACTTATCTGCCGCTCAATCTCGA
>QNBT01000052.1 GCA_003644205.1 Planctomycetota bacterium
AATAGCTTCTAACAACCACAAAGACTACCGCCTCTGGCGGAGCGGTTAATCCGGCAGCCTTCGGCTGACGGACTCGCTCTACCAGTTGAGCTATCGGCCAATAGCCTTACGCTACAACACGAGCTATTGTCTATATTCGGCTGGATTTGTCAAGAACTGAGTTATTTTTTAACGAGGTCGCCTGAAAAATTTGTTTTTGCTGGACAATTCGCTCATAATATCATAGGATACAATGGTATGAAAAAGTGGATTTGGCCGGGCCAAAGGCGGCTAAAAGGCAGTTGTCCACACGCGATTGGCAGACAGCGGAAGATGAAGAATGGCGAACCCAATGATTGACATAGAGGGCTTTACAGTCATAAAACGGCTGGGGGCCGGGGCACGCACCACCATTTACCTTGCCACGGACGAGGCAACCAAACAAACGGTCGCCCTGAAACGGCTGGTGTTCGAATACCCGGAAGATACGCGAATCATTGAGCAGATCGAAACCGAGTATCGTGTGGCGCGCCAGATAGACCACCCTTATATTCGCAAATGTCACAAAATTGTCAGGAAACGTAAGCTATTGCGAACTAAAGAACTACTGTTGGCGATGGAGATGTTCGACGGGGTCAGCCTGGAGGAGAGCCCGTCTCTTAGCCTTGGTGATTGTTTGTTGCTGTTTCGCATGGTCGCGACTGCGCTAAATGCGATGCACCAGAAAGGATTCATCCACTGCGACATCAAGCCCAACAACATCCTTATAGGCAAGGACAGCACCATAAAGATTATTGATTTGGGCCAGAGCTGCAGAATAGGTACAGTGAAAACTCGCATCCAGGGCACACCGGATTATATTGCACCGGAGCAGGTCCGCCGAGAGCACTTAAACCATCGCACCGACATCTTCAATCTTGGAGCGACTATGTACTGGGCGCTGACCGGCAAAAACGTCCCCACGCTGATTCCCCCAAAGACGAATTTAGGGCTGCCTCTGAGCCAGCAGCGGAAGTTCAAGACGCCACATGAAATCTATCGCAGAATTCCCCGGGAAATGAGCGCGATTGTGATGGAGTGCGTCAGGGAAAAGGCCACTGACCGACCTGCGAGCATGGCTGAAATCATCGCCAGGCTCGATGTGTTGATTCGCAAGGTTTTTGGAAACAAGGTTGCAGGCGACGGCGCCCGAAATGATTGAGCTTTGTAGAAAAGGCACCCAACTAAATTATTCAGCCAAATACCGCAGGGGCAATATCATTCATCTGCCTGAGGTCGGCAAGGCGGTAATTACAGGCGACCTTCACGGCCACCGTCGCAATTTTGAAAAGATTGTTACCTTCGCGGATCTTGACAATAACCCTCAGACCCATGTTGTTTTTCAGGAAGTACTTCACGGAGGCCCCCAAGACGACGAAGGGGGGTGTCTTTCTTTCAAACTGCTTTTTGATGCTATCGGCTACCAGCTTCAGTTTCCCGACCAGGTCCATATAATTTTAGGCAACCACGATACGGCTATTCTGTGTGATATCGACATCATGAAAATGGGCAAGGAAATGGCCAAAGCCATGAAAGCGGCCATGAAGCGGGCCTTTGCCGACGAATACGAAACGGTTTACCTGGCCCTGAAGCAGTACCTGCTGTCTCAGCCTTTGGCGGTCAGGTGCGCCAACAGGATCTGGATATCTCATTCCCTGCCTGCCGATTCTTACGCCGACAGCTTTGATGTAACCGTTTTTGAGAGACACTCTCGGATCTCAGATATAACCCGGCCGAACCCGGCGTACCTGCTTACATGGGGTAGGAGGCACAGTGAGCAGACTCTGGCGAAACTCGCTGAGCTTTTTGACGCTGATGTGTTTATCTTAGGTCATCAACCCCAGGACAAAGGCTGGGTCCAGGGTGGCAAGAACATGATAATCCTCGCCTCGGACCACAATCATGGTTGCCTTATCTCATTTGATCTGGCACAATCCTACACCATCAGTAAATTGATTGATAACATTGTACCGTTAGCCTCGATAGCGTGATTGCCCGTTGATTGCAGGATGTATGGCAGGGAGGTAAGCCTACTGTGTTTTGGCATTATTATAATTATATTGCGGCGGTGATGATTGCGTCGCAGTTGTTTTTTCTGTTTCAAACATACCGCCATTACCGCTACGCCGTCAAAAAGTCCATCAATAAACATCACGGCTACCGGCCCCGCACATTGCTCACCATCCCCTGCAAAGGCATTGACAATGCCTTTGAAGAGAATATCTCCTCTTTTTTCAATCTTGATTATGACAATTTTCATTTGTGCTTTGTCGTGGCCGATATAACCGATCCTGCTTATAAAAAGTTGAATGAATTAAAGGATAAGCTTGCCGGCCGCTCCAGAGCCCTTGATGTTTGTATAGTTGCTGCCGGCCGGGCTGTCGGCTGCAGTCAGAAAATCCACAATCTTCTTTATTCCTGCACCAATGCCTCCAAAGATGTTGAGGTCTTTGCTTTTGCCGATTCCGATGCATCCGTGGGGTCTGACTGGCTAAGCCACCTTGTCTATCCGCTTCGAAAATCAAGGCACGGTGCTTCAACGGGTTATCGATGGTTTGTGCCCGCCCGAAATAACCTTGCGTCGTTGGCCCTGTCGGCAATCAACGGCAAGATCGCCCAGCTTCTCGGTCCCACTATTTTTAATCAGGCATGGGGCGGCTCAATGGCCATCCGGGCCGAGACCTTCCGTCGGATAAAACTCGACCAAATCTGGCAAAGGGCCATAAGCGACGACCTGAGCCTCTCATACGCTGTCAAGAAAGCGCATAAGAAGATCATTTACGCCCCGGGCTGCCTCGTTGCTTCTTATGAAAAGACCACCTGGCGGGAGCTTTTCGAATTCGCCAGGCGCCAGTTTCTTATCACACGTGTTACGATTCCGGGAACATGGTGGTTCGGACTGTGCAGCAGTATCTACTCGTTAGCCGGTTTTTGGGCGGGGATGGCGATTGCGATATTGGCAGCTTTAAGCAGCCGAGATATGCTTGCGTTTTACGCTACCGTACCGGTCATTTTCTTAGTTGGGCAAATCTGTCGCTCAATACTTCGGCAAAAAATGATTGCCAGATTGCTGCCTGAAAATGCACACAAAATGAAGCCTGCTATGGTCGCGGACATCTTAGGCAATTGTATATGGTCGTGGGTGCTGTTTGGGTGCATTGTTTCTTCGGCTGTTGGAAGGACCATCACCTGGCGAGGCATACGCTACAAACTCATCAGCCCAACGGAAACGATAATTATCCAGGAAGAAGAATAAAAGGGTACAAGAGCACAATGTCGGAAGTCGAAAGGCGAGATGCGGAACCACGGATTTCGCGGATACGAGATACTAAAAATTTCCTTGCTTTTGGCCAAAATTCCCGCGATAATAGTTGTCGTGTAGCGTATGTCGTGTAAAATCTACAAAGGCGATGAGCTTATCGTTATTTAGAAAAAGGAAACTATATCTATATCTTTATTCAATAATCAAAAAGGATCATAGAGGGGTTTTATGATACAAATATCTCCAAAACGGATTCGCGGCGAATGGGCATCTGGGTATGCTTTGGACATGCACACATTGAGTAGCGAATGCATCGGCTACAATGAATATGGTCATGCTCAGTTTGATACAAAGCGGAGCGAAATGGGCGAATTACTATATAGACTAAAGTACAAGTCCGATAGGTCGGTACTTAAGATAATAATAGACGCAGTTGTCGAATTCGTAAAGAGCAAAGACTGGCAAGTTGATGTTCTCATTCCTGTTCCGCCTTCCAGCACAACACGGTCATTCCAACCGGTTTTGTCTATCGCAAAAGGCGTCTCAAAGTTGCTACTCCTACGCCTTTGTCAAGACTGCGTTGTGAAGGTCAAAGAAATGCCTGAGCTTAAGAATGTGTATGAGCTCGACAAGCGAATGGAGTTACTTAAGGATGCCTACGCCGTCGTCAGACGGGAAGTCGTTGATCGTAAGATACTCCTATTTGATGACCTCTACCGATCTGGCGCGACTCTCAACGCAATTACTCAAGCATTGAAACAGAAAGGGAAAGTGAAAGATGTATATGTACTCACTCTAACTATGACCAGGAGAATAAGATGAGTATGGTGTTTTTTGGAGGTTCTCGCAGAATAAGCCGACTAAGTAAAGCGGTGAGGGATCGTGCTGATAACATAGTATCAAATGGACACATCATTTTACTTGGCGATGCTAATGGTGCCGACAAAGCGATGCAACAATATCTAGCAGAGAGAAAGTATCGGAATGTTTTGGTGTTTTGTATGGGTGATATGTGCCGAAACAATATAGGCAACTGGAAAACAAGAAACATACACTCGGATGGAAGCAAGAAAGACTTCAACTATTACAGTACCAAAGACTTGGTAATGAGTGATGAGGCTGACTGTGGTTTTATGTTATGGGATGGAAAAAGCAAAGGTACTTTGAATAATATTTTGAATTTGTGTAAGCACAACAAGAAAGTTCTAGTCTATTTCTCTCCCACAAAGAGTTTCTATACTCTCAGGAACTTTGATGACGTTTCAAATTTGCTAAAACACTGCGATCAGGGTTCATTACAGAAATTTGATAAAGTTATAGGAATCGGGAAACGAATCAGTTCACAGCAGCAGTTCAGTTTTGTTTAACTTCTGCCTATGATAGGGCAAGCTACATTAACTGGTGTGCCTGTGGCCCATCCTACACTGGTTTGCCTACCAGGTAGATTTGGTTTTTGCCGCTTCTTTTGGCTTCGAGCAATGCCTTGTCGGCCTGTTCCAAAAGTTCTTCGGCTGTCATGGTGTCGGATGAAAACGCCGCCAGTCCACCGCTTACGGTGAGCACGCCCTTTCCCTCATGGCCAAGAAAAGCCAGGTCAGCCGAGCTGATTTGGCTCCTGAAACGCTCGGATATGAATAGAGCTTCGGATGGATGGCCGGCGTCGGCGCCTCGTCGTTCGGCTTTAGGCTTTTGCGCCGGTTGTGCCTTATCCCGCGGGGCCGGACAATCCCAAAAGATGACCGCAAACTCATCTCCGCCGATTCTGCCAATGACATCATGTGCCCGGCAGCACCTGCGCATCATAACAGCGGCCTGTTTGAGCACCATATCGCCCACGTTGTGGCCGTAAGTGTCGTTATAATGCTTGAAGTTGTCGATGTCAAAAAGCAGCAGCGTTACACGTAAGCCCTCCTTTTTTGCCCGCTCGGTAATCTGCCGGAGGAACTCCCTGACGTAGCGCCTGTTCTTCAGGCCGGTAAGGTCGTCTTCTGTGGCAAGCCGTTCCAACTCTCTGAGCCTCGCATCCGGATAAGAATCCCGCCCAAAACCGGCTTGTCCTTTTGGCCGGGGCATCTTAACAGCTTGTTTGCCGTTGGTAAACGACTTTGCATCGACCGGACATATCAGATAATCATCCACCGGCTTATTTAAACTTATCGGCGAGCGAATCAGTCGCCGCGCTATCGGCTCCTCATACATCTGCGCTAAAAGAATAATCGCTGAATCGGGACTTACCTGCCGGATCGCCTGAAGAGACGACTCCAGACGCACGCCAAAGCTTGATAGGACCACGAAAATCCGCTCGAACCTCTCGGTACGGGCTAATGCGGTCGCCTCGGCCATGTCCCTGCATGCACGATATCCGAGTTCAGCTATCTGCTCAGGGTTTGTAACGGCACCGGCAGCATCGCCGACAAGCAAGACGGACGTCTTGCCGCTTTGAGCGGAAACACCCTCACTGTGCATCTTTGAAGGATTCTTTTTCACTTCTTGGGCACCTCTATCTCCTGATATCTATATGATACCAGAATTTGCGTAAAAATGTCAACAAATTCCCATCTTTCCCAGTTTAATACGGAAATTGAAAGAAAAAGATTCATTTACGCCGGATTTTTCTTGCAATAGCCGGTTGTATTTATTAGAATATGCGGCATGGAGGAAGGTGAGCTGCTCATGGCGGAGGGTGTGCCGTGGGCAGTTTTTTTATGCATTTGTGCAGCATTGCCGGCTTTTGGGTGGAGACCCAAGCAAAAGGAGAGGGCAAAGCTGTCGGAGCCGCTACTCCAAAAGCCTTTTTGGTTAGACAGTTCGGTTTACGCTATCAGGGCAAAGGCGTCTTTTGCAAACATACCTTCCTTTACGCCAAGGCTGCGGGCGTTTTGGTTTGCCCTGGTGATTTTCCTTTCGCAGAACCTTTCGAGAGTGCCAATGGGATTGTCGGCTGAGCTTTCGATAACGGCTGCCGCTTTACCGTAGAGGCGGCAGGCGTCAACGTCGATGGCGGGGCAGGCCAAAAAGCCCTTCGTGCCGGTTACCATCAAAATGCTAAAGCCCGACCATTTGACGCAGACCCCTTCAGCCGACCCGTTCGGCGTCTCGAATGTCTTTGTGATAATCTCCATTAGGTTTCCTTCCGATTGTCATTCGGAGTCAATTATTCTTACTTTTATCCCGCTTGCAAAACCTCAGTTAATAAGTGCCTGTGCTTAATTTCTCCTAATTTCTAAATACTCCCTATAATCCTTTTGCCCGCCACTGACGATGGAACTTATGTGCGCCCCACATTAAAACGGCCGTAAAACCTATAAGCATAAGCGGGCTTAGCCAGACCGGAAAGTAACCTTCCTGACCAAAACTGATGCGAATCATATCTTGCGCATAGGATAAGGGAGATACCGGCGCAATCCAGCGTGCCCAGAAAGGCATCTCGGCAATCGGCAGAAAAATACCGCTGACAAACAGCAACGGCAATCGTACAAGGTTGGAAAGCAGCATAATGTTAGACGGACTGCTCGCCGGCGGAGCTGCCAACAGAACCCCCAACGAGGAGAAACTAACCGCACCAAGGGCTATACCCATAATTAAAAAGAGCACATTATGTATGGAGGCATCTGTAAGTATCAAACCAAGTATAACCGGTATCACCGACAGGCACGCTCCAAAGAGCAATCCGCTGAGCACATCACCAGCCAAAATTGCCTGTAATGAAACAGGGGCGGCGATTAGGCGTTCGTATGTCTTTGCCCTGCGTTCCCATGGGGTTACTAACGGCCCGACAGCACTTGCGGTGAACCACACTGCCATAGCAACCATTCCGGGCACGATATCTTCAGGGGCAATAGGCCGGCCCATCTTAAAGGCAAGGAAAAAGAATACAGGAAAAAGTACACCGAATATCAGAACCGGCGGCTTGAGATAGTAAAGCAGAATATTCTTCTTGAGGATTACAAAGGCGCTGTGAGCCTGATATCGCCAACTCTGAGCATTTTCCATATACGCTGTCATTGGGCCGGCTCCTTTTTGTTTTGGTCCGTGAAGTAAAGGAAAACAGCCTCCAGGCTCGGCTTTCGTGTACAAAGATGTTCTATCTCGAGGGTTTTGCTTTTGGCAAGGCAAGCAATCTCTGCTGCAGTTCGGCCGGGGGTTTCCGTGTAAAGCCGGATGGTGCTGCCGGTAGAATCTAAGGAGGAAACGCCGGGCAAAGATTGAAGTTCCAACGTTGGCAGCGGTTCGCCTAAAAATCTTACCTCCACAAACTGCTGGGACCGCATTGCAGAGTGAAGTCTCCGGGGTGTATCTATGGCAGATATTTGCCCGTTGTTGATAATGGCCAGACGGGAACACATTTTCTCAGCCTCTTCCATGTTATGTGTGGTCAGAAAAACGGTCAGGCCTTTTAGGTTCATCTCTTGTACTATGCGACGGATCAATCGGGCACTTTGAACGTCCAGTCCGCTTGTTGGTTCGTCCAGAAAAAGTATTTCCGGTTCTGTCACCAGGGCCGCACAGAGCATAAGCCGCTGGCGAAATCCCTTTGAGAGTGTCCGTGCTTTTTGATGCTTACGGTCTGCCAGACCCAGAGAATCGAGCAACTCAAGGGCATTGTGTATTCGCTGTTTGCGCGGCATGCTATGCAACTCGGCCATCAGCATGATATTTTGCCAGGGGCTCAGGTCGAGATAAACGTTGGCTTCTTCCGGCACCACGGCTAAATGTGCCCGCGACAAAAGCGATTCAGAGCGTATGTCGTGCCCCTGGATGGTCGCAGTACCTCCGCTTGGTTCAAGAACCCCGGTCAGCATACGGACAGTCGTGGTTTTGCCAGCACCATTTGGACCAAGAAAACCAAATAATTCACCACGCCGAACAGCAAATGAAACGTGATTTACAGCAGTGAGCTTCCCGAAGGCTTTTGACAACCCTTCTACTTCAATGATATTTGCCTGATCTTTCACCACTCTGTTTATAAACCTTTCTTCTTTTAAAGATATAGGACAGTCATAAATTTGTCAAGGCTCGAAAAGGGTAACCTCCGATTGGTTAACTATCGGTGATGGGTACTCGATTGAGCCATATTTTGTGATAACAGCGCCAGCAATAACTACCGCAACCACAAATCCGCCCATTTTTCTCCCATAATATCGAGCTGGCCACATGCTGTTGACTCAGGCCTTGCTCACGGGTAGCATATTCACCGTCATTAAAAGCCGAGGAAATTTCATGAGCAAAATAGCCAAGGTCAAGTTCACCGGTTATGAAGCGAGCGTAACAAGAGCGCTCGATTTGATAGAAGCTACAAATAAGCTTCCACAAACGGGGCTGATTATTATCAAGCCGAACCTAACCAACGCCGATGCGCCGCCGGTAACTACGAACGTAAAAGCCGCCGAAGCTGTTTACAAATACTGTACGGCGCACAGCAAAGCCGAGATTCTCATCGGAGAAGGCTGTGGCTGCGGCGAAACGATGGATACTTACAGGGCCAATGGTTATATCGAACTCGCCGATAAATACCAAATCAGGCTGATTGACTTTAATGAAGAAAAGGCCACCCTTCTTAAGAACAAAGACTGTTTTCAACTCAAGCAGCTTTACGTCCCCGAAATTGTCCCAGACGCCTATATTATTTCGCTGCCCGTCCTTAAAGACCACAGCTTCACGGTTACCACCGTTGCCATGAAGAATATGTTCGGCATTGCGCCGGCCCCGTATTATCGCGGCTCCTGGAACAAATCAAAGCTGCATTCGCCCTCGACCCACAAATCCGTGGTGGATATTTGTCTTTATAAAAAGCCCGGCCTGTGCGTGGTGGATGCTTCGGTTGCGCTTAGCGGCATGCACCTTTCCGGCACCCACAGAGAACTGGGCCTGATACTGGCAAGCTTCGACCCGGTTGCAATAGACGCTGTCGGCAGTGAGCTGTTGGGCCATGACCCAAAAACGATTAAGTATCTTACGCTTGCCAACAATCTCTTGGGCAGTTTAGATGACATTGAAATTCTTGAAGGTTAGCTTTAGCTTGGGACAGTCACCTGCGGAGATATATTACAATTGGCTCGGCAGATATGCGAACCATTGACCGAATAGCGAACCGATGAAGAAACCAACAGGCCGGGCTTCTTTTGCACGGTCTTTTTATTATCCCGGTTTTTTAGTTCTTTTGTTTAGTGCCCTTGTTTCGGCCGGCTGCATTCAAAAGCTTTTTCAGCTCATCGGTAATACCAAGTTCTTTGGCCCATCTATGTAAATACTCCAGATCCAAACGACCAGTCTGGATGGCCACGACCCCAAGGGCATCCTGAAACTGCTGTTGCGATTGACACCCTTTTGACCATTCGAGCTTGCTCAAAATGGCATCTTCCGGCGAAACGACCCATAAATCCGAGCCTTCAATAGGGAACTTTCTTTTCCTGTCAAACTCCTCGACACTATAGGGACGCTCTTTTCGGATGATTAAATCCGCTTTCCAGCCGGCTTCAATATCTATCACATTGAACATGGTTCGTTTCGTCAAAGCCATCCTCGCTGAGTCTGAATTTACGTAATAACCAGCCCCGAGAGTTTCAATGAATGCTTCAAGCTGCTTCAATGTCAGGTCAATCACGATGTCCACGTCGTTGGTGGCTCTTGGGCGACCGTGAAAGCTGCTCCCGAATGAACCTGAGACCATATAAGGGATTTTGGATTTGGCCAAAGCTGAAATGATATTGTTTAAGAATTCATTTTGGCTTGTCATGGTTCAAGCTCGATATCGCCAAACACCTTTTTGAATAGTAAATCGCCGATCATAAGTTTCATAACCGCCATGCTAACCTTCTTATCATCATATTCAGGGTGCCGACTGCGTACTCCCGCCACTGCAAGCTTTCGAATGTTATCGCCAAGCTCAAATGTCATTGCCGCCCTTTGGCTGATGTCCATCTTGCTGAGAGCATCGTCCTGGACAGATGCCGCGTGTAAAGATGTATCGGATGGAATTG
>QNBT01000053.1 GCA_003644205.1 Planctomycetota bacterium
TATTAACGTCCCAAAGTTTGTGGGTAATCCGGTTGTTCATTTTTCAAACAACCAATTGCGTTTATCGCTTTATCAGCTACCAGCAGGATAACAAAGCTATAAGCTCTACTGTGCCGGACAAGAACTTACCGTTGCTTTTGCCCGACGGGAGGGGCTCGGAGCCGTTTTCTTACCTGCTGTCAGCCCTGAGGCGATAAACGCTTTTTACCCGATAGCACTTTCGGCAAACTTTGGGACGATACTAAAAAATTTGCTGACTGGGAAAAAGGCATTTTAAGGAGAATTGATTAGAGCAAGCGGATTGGGTACACTAATTGTATGATAGTTAATGAAATATTTTATTCATTGCAGGCCGAAGGCGGCTTGGCTGGTGTACCGAGCGTCTTTGTGCGGTTGGCGGGGTGTCCTCTGCGTTGCAGGTGGTGCGATACGAAGTATGCCTGGTCGGAGTCGGAAGGAACCGAATACACAGCCGAGCAGGTAAAAGACAAAATCGAATCCTATCCGGCAAAGCATTTAATCATTACCGGCGGAGAGCCGATGACCAAGCCCGGATTGTCTGAGTTGCTTGAGGTACTTGACAGCGAGAATCTGCACATCACCATCGAGACCAGCGGAATCAAATTTGTGCCGGATTTGCCGTGCGACCTGATGAGCATAAGCCCGAAATTGTCTAATTCAACTCCAGCAGAACCTGACCTTGCGCTGGCACATGAAAAAATGCGATTTGACCTGCCCGCCCTGCAGCGACTGATCGACAATTACCGGTATCAACTGAAATTTGTAGTGGATGGCCCTGATGATATCGACCAGATCAAAGAGTGTCTGACGAATCTGGAAAATGTGAATCGCGGCAATGCCTATCTGATGCCACAGGCTGAGAGGCTGGATGAGTACCTTGCAAAGTCAAAAATGACCGCCAAGCTGTGTAAACAGACCGGCCTTCGCTTCTCTCCTCGGCTTCAGGTGCTCCTCTGGGATAATGAAAGAGGGCGATAATTACGACCGACCTCATCCTCTCTTATCAACTAACCACGAACTTTACTGTCTATTTTTCAAGATGAAGCCCAAAGGCCTTGTTTTTTCGAGACAGATTTGCTATTCTATTAGAAAAGAGGCCCGGCGGCGCAAGCGAGCCAAGATATAAAATGCTATCTGGGAAATGCCAGCCCGGGAATAATGTTTAGTAAACAGTTAAATGGGAAATGTCAGGTCAGATAATTTTAGAAAAATAGGAAAATTGCATTATGAAGTATCCGTTTCCATTTGATCATTTAATTTCTCGTCGGGATGCCTTGAAGAAAATGGCTGGTACAGCAGGAGCAATTTCGTTGGGTAACCGGCTTTTTGCTCAAGCCGCTGAAATCAATCCGGTTGAAATACAAATTGATCCTACACCACAGCATGGGCTTTCTTCGTATCTATTTATGCAATTTATGGAACCGCTGGGTGCAACGGACGGCTCGGTGGAGGCTGCATGGGATTATCGGCAAAACAACTGGCGCAAGGATGTAATCGATGTTACACGTGATTTGGCACCTACCTTAATGCGATGGGGTGGCTGTTTTAGTTCCTATTATCGCTGGAAAGAAGCTGTCGGACAGCGCGATAAACGTAAGCCCATGTATAATCTTCGCTGGGGCGGAATGGAATCCAATCAAATTGGTACAGCGGAATTTGTGGATTTCTGTAAGTTGACTAACGCCAAACCATTGATGTGTGTCAACTTTGAGTCTGACGGACGGCGTTACTGGATGAAAGATCCGGCTGGTCAAAGCCGTGTTGGGGATGCTGATGAGGCTGCTGAGTGGGTTCGTTATTGTAATGACCCGAATAACGCACTAAGGATCCAACATGGTCATCTGCAACCGCACCAGATAAAAATGTGGCAAATCGGAAACGAAACATCGTATTCGACAAAGGGTTATCGTTGTGAAACGGCCGTTGCTAAAACCATCGAATTTGCCCTGGCCATGCGGAGGGCCGACCCTGAAATCTCACTGATTGGATGGGGAGACAGCGGTTGGGCGCCACGGATGCTTGAATCTGCCGGTGAATATCTGCAATATATTGCCTTCCATCATATGTTTAATCCGGATAATTCAAAAAAGCCTGTGTTGCAGGGAGAACTGTACCGGCAGGATCCTGAAGCAACGTGGAACCAGCTTATGGGAGCATGGAAAATCAATGACCAAAAAATCCGCAAGATACGGGACAGTCTGGGCAACCGGAAGTTTCCGATAGCAATGACCGAATGTCATTTTTCCATTCCCGGCCGTAACCGTTGTGATGTGTTGAGTACCTGGGCGACCGGCGTAGCTTATGCACGTATGTTTAATAATTATCAACGTCATGGGGATTTGCTAAAGATAGCCACCGCTGCTGACTTCTGTGGTAACCGCTGGCAGGTAAATGCGGTAATGATTCCTACTCCTCAATCCAAGGGTAAGGCCTACCTAATGCCAGTTGGCCGAGTCATGAAACTTTATCGACATCATATCGGTCGATATGCAGTGAAGGCAGAGACACAAAATAAAGAATTGGATGTTGTCGCCAGTCAAACGGACAAAACTATCTATCTGCATGTTGTAAATACAAATCGGACAAAAGCAGTCCGAGCTTCTATTCAAGTGAAAGATAAAACCTTTCGGTCAGGCCGGATTTTTGAAATTACAGAAGAACCTACGGTGGAGCTTTCCTATCTGAACAGTGATAAGGCCATGCAAATATCAGAAAAATTGCTTGGCCCTGATGGTATTTGGGAATTTCCCGCTGCTTCAGTTTCTGCAGTTGAACTTTACGTGGGATAATGAAAGAGGCCGATAGACACGACCGACCTCGCCTACTTTTAACCACGAACTATACTATCTATTTTTCAAAATAAAGCTCTGAGGCCGAATCCTGATTATATACCTTCAGCAATATAGTATTGCTGCCCCGGTGAAGGTTGGCTGATATCTTTTCGGTGTTTGCATTGCCAACCTCGAAACGCTTGAAAACCTCGTCTCCATTGACCCAAACCTGGAGTCCGTCACCCGTGCCGACCGTGAACTTTATCTTCCCGGCCTGGCTTGCCTTGGCTATGCGATAAAAGTACATGGACGAGTTTGCCGGCAATCTGAGGTCCAGACCCTTGCCATCCTCCCACTCAGGATGCCGTTTCCACTTATACTTAAACGGTGTGTCCTGTTCATATTCCCTTGTAAGGTCGGGTCCATTTTCCGGGCCTATGACCTGCTCGAATGTTATGTTGTAGAAAGGCCCGAGTGCGTACCACGGTTCAAAGGCGACTTTTGGGCCGGCGGTGGCTACGGGTACTTCCTCCTTTTCTTCGGCTTTCGTGCATTCAGCCTCGGCGTGCGCGGCTTCCGTTATCACCTCAGCGGGCGCAGCCTCCGTTATTACCTCAGCCGGGGCCGATGTTTCAATCTCGACCTGCTGCTCGCAGCCATTCACTCCCAACAATGCAAAACCACAAATCACCAATAAAAATCTGTGTTTGACCTGAAAACTCATCATTTATAGTGCTCCCAGTTGAATTTTACCCCCGCCGTGCCGAGGCACAGTCGCGGCAGGTTTGTTCGCGGGTAAGAATTTTTCAACGACAGGTTACAATCCCAGCCGCGGGAATTCATTACCCTTAAGGGTATAAATCCTGTATAAATGACAACAATAGTCTCAAGTGTACCGGTAATAATAATCGGCTTGGCTGTCAAATGCAAGATATTATTAACGTCCCAAAGGTTGGGGGTAATCCGGTTGTTCGCTTTCCGAACAACCAATTGCGTTTATCGCTTTATCAGCTACCAGCAGGATAACAGAACTATGGTTCATCCGAATAATGAGTAGGTACCCAAAGCCCGTTGCCTGTTGCAGAGGCAGAGCCTTCGGCTGTGACCTACCAATTTCCCGGATGAGCTGTAAATAGTTCCTGTTGCGGAAACGTTATTTTGTCATTTCTGCGAAAGCGCCGAATCCAGTTTTTAGGCCGTAGCCCCCTGCTTTCGCAGGGTTGACAGAGCGGGATTGGCTTTCCGCAACAGCGACCTCGGCGGTGAGAAATTCAGACTAATTCAGACGAGAACAACATTATCAGGAGTGTGCGTGGCTCGAGAAGCTTGCATTAAAGTGGTAGAATGTGTAAAATAACTCTCAGTTGTTATAAGTATTCGGACTGAGGGAGTCAGTGCAGTTCTTAAAAGCAAAACAGGTATCTGTAGTATTCCGTGGCAGATAGCAGTTCCTTTGAGATGTGAAGGAACCATTGGCCCCGGTAGTTTTGACAAATAAGAGGAAAAACCATGCTGCAATTGCCCATGATAGAAACGAGCATTTTTTTCGGTGTGCTGATACTTTATTTAGCCGCGGCCATAGTGGGGGTGCGCCAACTCAGGAGCGGGGCGGACAAATACGGGTGGATTATGATTGCACTTATAGCACCTGCGGTGTCCCTGGAGTCCGTAATGCTGATATTTAGGGCAGTAGCAATAAAAGCTGTCCCCCTAACGGGTCTGTTTGAGTCGATGATAGTTCTCACTATTGTCTTTGGCTTGACGTTTCTTTTTCTCAGCGCCGCTGTAAGACAGGTATGGTTTGGTTCAGTAATGGCGTGGTTACTTTTTGCGATGGCACTTTTGTCTGCCTCAGTTGCCGTCCCGGCCAGCAATCTGCAGCCGGCAGTTGGCACACCCTGGATCGCCGCCCACGGCCTGGCAATGGTATTGTCTGGAGCAACGATAGCCTTTGCAGCAGGTGCGGCGGCATTGTTCCTTTTGGCCAGGTGGAAACTTAAGCACAAGCAAATTTACAAGCTCATAGGTAAGGTGCCGAATATTGAAAAACTTGAAGCCATGAACATATTTGCATTAAGGGCTTCCTTTGTACTTATGACGTTCGGCCTGGTAACCGGTATCGGGTTGGCTGTGGTCAAGGCAAAGGTTCTCGGAGTCAGTGCCGCCGAATGGCTGACGGATCCGAAGATTGTGCTTATCGCCGTAGCCTGGGTTCTCTTAGCGGTAATATTGGTTTTGCGGCATCTCGCTACATTAAGGGGTAAGGTGGTGGCGTGCATGACAGTGGCGGCTTTTGTCGTAATCTTGTTTGCCTTTGTCGGGACAGCGGTATTTTGTGGGACACACCATGATTTTGGCACCGGTGACGTAAGTAGCAGTGGACCTGGAGAGATGAGTATAAGCCGGATAAAAGGGCCATTTTGAAGGCTTATGGCAGAAAAACCAAGCTGCCCAAGACGGGTAAGCGAGGTCGGCCAAAAGGTTCTCGGCTTATTCCTGAAAAAGGTTTGAAATATGTGACCTATCCGGCTGTTCAATTAATTTAAGGCACAAGGCAAAATTGAACCATGCCCAAATTTTTACCCTTGCTGTCTTCTGCGGTAGCTGTATAATCACCAACCAATTGGACGTCTTCGGAGAAAAACGAGAAGCCTAACATACTTGAAAGGTACACAAGATGCCAAATGCGGTTGTTAGTCAGTCAGGCGGACCAACCGGTGTTATAAACGCCTCACTGGTCGGCGTAATCGAAGAAACCCACAAGTACAGCGAAATTGATAATCTCTACGGCGCGATACACGCCGTAGAGGGTATTGTCAAAGAAGATTTCATCGATTTGAAAAAACTCGGTGCCGATGTTCTCGAGGAGCTTGCCGCTTCGCCCTCATCTGCCCTTGGCTCCAGCAGAGCCAAACCCGACGCCGAGTACTGCGAAAAGATTCTCAACGTATTCAAGAAACGCGACATCCACTACTTCTTTTATATCGGCGGCAATGATTCGGCAAACACCTGCTACATCATCAACAATATGGCGTCGGCCGCCGGATATGAGCTACGTTCATTCCACATACCCAAAACCGTCGATAACGACCTGCTTGTTACCGACCATTGCCCCGGCTATGGAACAGCCGCGAAATTTGTCGCCTGTGCCCTGATGGGTGATGACCTGGACAATCGAGCTCTGCCCGGTATAAAGATTGACGTCATTATGGGCAGACACGCCGGCTTCCTGACTGCTGCTTCGGTACTTGGAAAACAACGCCCGAACGATGGGCCGCACCTCGTATATGTACCCGAGAGAACCGTCTCGATGGACAAGTTCTGCTCCGATGTGGAAAGTGTCTATAAAAAACTCGGCAGATGTTTAGTCGCCGTCAGCGAGGGCATTTGTGATACCGATGGTGTGGTCTGGGCACAGAAAACAGCGGCCCAGGAAGAGAAAGACGCCCACGGTAACATTCAGCTTTCGGGCAGCGGTTCGCTGGCGGATTTCTTAGCTGCACAGGCAAAAACGAGGGTAGATATCAGGCGTGTTCGTGCCGATACCTTCGGCTATCTGCAGAGGAGCTTTGCCGGACTGCAATCGCCGGTTGATGTTACCGAGGCCCGCAACTGCGGACGACAGGCGGTTATTTATTCGAAGAGTGAAAACAGCGGCTCGGTGGCAATCAGACGCACGGCCGGCGGCAAGGATTACGCGGTGGAGCTTTTCCGAACCGAACTTGCAAATGTAGCTGAAAAGACAAAATCCATGCCCGATGAATTCATTAACGCCGAAGGTAACGGCATAACCAATGCCTTTGTGGAATATGCGATGCCTCTCGTCGGCCCCTTGCCGAAAACCCAATACCTCGGTGATTATCCCAGGGTCTGACCCGGGGACATTAAAGGTGTCCGGTATTTTTCATGGCTTCTGTGGTCATAATGTCGATTCCAGCAATAAAATATATCATTTTATTGTGATGCTCCAATTATAATGCACCTTCCTATTTGGTTCAAAGCATTTACCATTTGACTTAACTGTTTGAAGGTGGTAGGCTTTTGGGCAAGTTTCTGATGCTCTGTCGCACATGAATTGATGTTTGTCATTCCAGCACCGTATCGGAGTACGGCATAAACTTCAGCTGGAAGGCACGACTTGTGAAGAAGGAATGGATTCCAAATCAAGTTTGGAATGACAGCCTCTTAACTTAAATTATAGGCGGAAGAGCACTAACTGTTTCTTGTATTGTTGGATTAACAGGAGATTAGATTGCGAATCCTTTCAGGGATACAGCCGTCCGGCAAGTTGCATATCGGCAACTATTTCGGCGCGATGCGTCAGCATATCGAGCTGCAGGCCGAAAACGAATGCTTTTATTTCATCGCCGACTTTCATGCCCTGACCAGCTCACCCGACCCGGCCAAGCTCAAAGCCAACTCACTCGATGTTACGGCTGATTATATCGCCCTGGGCCTTGACACCGACAAAACAGTCTTCTGGCGACAATCCGACGTCCCCGAAGTTACCGAACTGACCTGGATTTTGTCCTGCATTACGCCTATGGGCCTTTTGCAGAGGTGCACCTCTTACAAAGATAAGGTCGCCCAGGGCCTGAGCCCTAATCACGGCCTGTTTGCATATCCGGTTCTTCAGGCCGCCGATATTCTTATTTATGATAGCGAACTTGTACCTGTCGGGGCGGACCAGAAACAGCATATCGAGGTTACACGCGATATTGCCGTGCGATTTAACAACAAATTCGGCGAGATATTGGTTCTCCCGAAGGAGCATATCATTGAATCGGTTGCAGTCGTACCGGGCATCGACGGCCGGAAGATGAGCAAGAGTTATGATAACACAATCGAAATCTTCGAGCCTGAAAAACAGCTTACCAAAAAGGTGATGAAAATCGTAACCGACTCCACGCCGGTCGAAGAACCCAAGGACCCGGATAAGTGTAATGTTTTCGCATTGCTTAAACTCGTTGCCGAACCCGAAGAATTGGCTGAGTGGGACCAAAAGTATCGTGCCGGCGGCACCGGCTACGGGGCAGTGAAAAAGCGTTTAGCCGGGCTTTTAATCGAATATTTCAAGCCATATCGGCAAAAAAGGGCCGAGCTTGCCGATAACCTTGACTATGTCGAGCAGGTCTTAAAGGCCGGCGCCGAAAGGGCCGGAGCCGTCGCTCGCCAAACCCTCAGCAGGGTACGCCGGGCAGTCGGATTGAGAGGATAAACGTGGACGATAAAATTGTTACAATCGCCGAATTTCAAAGCGACCTTGAGGCCCAAATGGCAAAAGCCGCTCTCCAGGAAAACGGGATAGACGCAATTATTGTCGGCGGACCTATTATGAACTTATTGCCGGCGGATGGAATGTGGAACGTCCAGCTCCAGGTTTTTGCACGTGACGCCGAAAGAGCCGGGGCCGTTCTGGATGCACAACAGAATCAGCCCGGCCCGGAGGAAGGGATTTCGTGACGGAGTATAGGGTAAATCTTGATGTTTTTGCCGGCCCCCTCGACTTGCTCCTGTATCTTGTCCGCAAAGAAGAGGTTGATATATACGACATCCCAATCGCTCGCATTACCGACCAATACGTAAAGTATGTCGAAATACTCAAACGCTTAGACATCGACCTTGCCGGTGATTTTCTCGTCATGGCCGCGACACTGATGGAAATCAAATCGGCGATGCTGCTGCCCGGCCCTGAGCCGGGCGAACCCGGCTACGAAGATATTATCGACCCTCGTGAAGAACTTGTTCGCCAATTGTTGGAGTACAAGAAATTCAAGGACGCCGCCAATCTCCTCGAAGACTCCGCCGAGGTGCGTAAGGAGCGGTTTACCAGGCCGGATTCGCTCATCACTAACCTCAAATCCGAACAGGAAGATGAAGTTGACCTTGACCAAATCAGTATCTGGACCCTGCTTGAGGCGTTCGACGGCATCATGGAGGCCACCGGACGTATGGCCCAGTTTGACCATATCACCGACGACACCCCCATCGACCTGTACGAGATAGACATCTTACACCGGCTGCAATCCGAAGGTACAATTACATTGGAAAATATCTTTCAGGGCCGAACGAATCGTATGGTTCTGGCGGGATTATTTTTAGCCATGCTCGAACTCATACGTCTGAGTCTTATCCGGGCCGAGCAGACCCGCAAGCTGGGCGCTCCGATTTTTCTTCGGGCCTTGACCGATGAACCTGCCGCTGACGCCGTGCGCAATGCCATCATCGCTGATGAGGAACGTGCCCAATCGCGATCCGAGAAATCCAAAAAGCCACACATCCCTATTCAGGAACTGCCTCCTGAGCAAAAAGAATCGGCCACACGGCTTGATGATACACAGGTTCGGAAAGATGTTGAGTCCAGCCCGGCAGGCTGAGTTCCTTTCATCTTGATCGCAAAAAAGCAGCGCCGGGTGTCGCCCCTTTTTTGAACCACACCCTTTTACAAGTAAAAGGGTGCCACTCTTTCCTCCCGTGTGCCACCCTTTTCTCCGAAAAGGGTGAGGCCAGACTTTTATGGCCAAAAGGCGGCGACCGCGACGACAAACCAGATGATAACACCGATGGCAAGTTTTGCCGTAGTCCCGAATAGCACACCGACGCCGGCCCCTACGCCGGTTCTGACGGATTCGTCCATCTTCTTTCCACCCATAACCTCAAGCCCCCACGCCCCCAATCCTCCCCCCACACATGCACCTATTAACGTGCCCAGGAGTGGAATCGGGATAAGAAAGGTGCCAAGGATTGCGCCGGTAACCGCACCTCCAATCGCGCCAAACGTACCAAGCCAGCCGGCGCCCGCCTTTTTCGCACCGCCTGCCCCTCCCAAAAATTCCACCACTTCCCCTAAAATGGCCAGGAGCGTAATAGCAATAAGCGTGTATATCGAAAAAATCCCTTCTTCCCAACGCCACCACGCAAAAAGGCCGGTCGATATGACGATGAGCCAGTTACCGGGTAGCGCAAAAACAACCAGCCCTAACCAGCAGGTATTGAGCCCAATCAACAGAATCAGCCAAATATAAATCATGTGGTAATTATAAGCGAAAAAACAGTGTCAGGACAGCCACCTGCCCGTTGCGTTTGCGCAGCGCAGCGAATTTATCCTTATTTTTGGACTAAAATGAGGGGAAAAAAGTATTTTCGTGCATTTTGGAATTTTATTTAGAGCATGTAACAAAACCTAACATGGAAATTAAGGAGCCGCTTCGCGGACTTATTTTAACAGATTTCTCGACTACGCTCGAAATGACCGGTGAGGTTTTGTTACAGCCTCTTAGAAAAACATTTGGTCAAACAGGTGCCGTCAACGAGCACAACACGATGAGACCGCCATTTATCCATCGATGCCGAACACTGCTGAACCTGTTGGCAAATCCATGTTGTTATCTTTTGCCAGACAACCAACGGCAA
>QNBT01000054.1 GCA_003644205.1 Planctomycetota bacterium
CAAAATTGCCACCGTTCTTCCCGACCGGGCCGAGCGCTACTTCAGTACCGCCTTGCTGTAACAACCTGCCGGTCGCCCGAAAAGAGACGGCGAGCGGAGGTTTAGCCGATTGGCTTCGTAATGGGGAGAGACCCGTTTTTGGAAGAAAAGTTCCGGATGTATCCGAGTTTTATTTTTCCTCAATCACGGCCTTTACCTTCTGCGCATCGATGAATTTTTCAAGGGCTTTTTGCCCGGCCCGGGTCCTCAACTCCTGTACAATGGCTTCGCGGACATCCTCAAGTGGACAAAGTATCGCGGGCTTTTTGTCGGTAACCATAGCTATGTGATATCCGAACCCGGTCTCGAAAACATCGCTGATTTGTCCGGGTTCCATTGCAAAGACAACGTCCTCAAATTCGGGGACCATCCTGCCCCGGCCGAAGTATCCAAGGTCGCCGCCGTTGTCGGGACAGTCCGAGTGTTTGCTCGCCATCTCGCTGAAATCCGCTTCGTTGTGTAATTCTTTAAGAATCTCCTGCATTTGGCTCTTCATGTCATCGGCGTCAGCATCCGGCTTATGATGCTTGACAATGTGTGAGACCCTTACCGACTCGCTGATAGTGAATCTGTCTGCATTCTTGGCGTAGTATCTTCGAATGTCTTTTTCCGAAGGCTCTTTTGCGCCGGCGGTTACCTTCTTAATCAGGCTTTCGAGGCGCAACTGCTGTGCAATCTCAGCCCTGACCTGTTTTTCATTTCCGCTTCTATCACCGTTTTGCTTGACGAATTGCTCGTATGCCTTATCAATGTCTTCGGGCCGGACACCTTTTTCGTCCCTGTTTGCTGCCTGGCGCAGCAAAGCCGCCTCGATTACATTCTCACGCGACCACTCGTACAACTGCTTTTGGCGCTCGGCTTCGGGTTGGTCCGCGAATACCCGCTCATAATCAGGCCGAAGCTTTTCCACTTCCGCCTGAATATCCTTCGTATCAATCGTTTCCCCGTTAACGTAAAGCGTCATTATTTTCTTCCTCTTGCTTTACTCACTGTTTTATAGATGAGCCGGCAAAGTCCCTGGAAATAAACGTATAATCCCCTGAACCTATTTCATAAACGGCTGCCTTGTCTTCCATTCGGATAAATTTTACGTATCTGGATTTCGCGGCCGGCCTGCCGCTTTCCGTAACATCTTCGGCGGATACTGCCGGCACATAGACTGTTGCAGTGGTGTTCGCCGGGATAGTAACATTCAGCGATAGTGTACCGTCGTGGATTTTCCATGCGGTGGCGATTTTCCCGTTGATGGAATTGTAGCTCGTCTTTGCCCAGTGGAGTCTGCCCCCGGGCTGTGGACGTATAATAATCTTCTTAAAACCAGGCCCATCGGTATCGATTCCGCCGATTGTTCTAAACATCCAGTCTCCAACGGCTCCAAAGGAATAGTGTGCAAAGGAGTTCATGCCGGGCTTGTGAAACCCCTTTTCAGGCGTCCAGCCGTCCCATCTTTCCCAGATACTCGTTGCGCCGTGCCTGATGGAAAAACCCCAGGAAGGAAATGTGTCGTTGTGTAGCAGCCGGTACGCCACGTCATTACGACCGATTTTAGCAAGGGCAAGCATAAGGTCCTTTGTACCCACAAAGCCGGTCGAAAGATGCCAGTTACGACTCTTGATGTCATCTATAAGATGCCCGGCGGCAAGGTCTTGCCTGTCGGGGTCAAGAAGGTCGAAGCAAATAGCCATAACATAACAACATTGCGTATCGCCCTTAATCCTGCCCTCATCATCCACATAGGCCTTGTTGAAGGCCTTTTTTATCCGTTCAAAAAGCCGGGAGTATTTTTGGAAGTCGGCATCTTTTCCCAGGGCCTGGGCAATACGGCTCATCAATCTTGTGCTATGGGCAAAATAACAGGTATAGATTACATCTTTGGGTGTGTCCGCCTCGATATTCAGCCAGTCACCATAGCAGTGATACTTCCTGGGCGGCAAAAGCTCTTCGGTACTTCTGTCTTTGCAAAAGTCTATGAAACGCGCCATTCCCTCGTAATATTTTTGCAAAATCTGTTTATCGCCATAAACCTCGTAAATAGTCCACGGACAAATAATGCCGGCGTCCGCCCAGGCCGGTCCCCCGTCATTGCCTGCCGTCTTGACCGGCGCAACTTTCGGAAACTGTCCGTCCGCCCGCTGGGCATCGGCAAGGTCAGCAAGCCACTTGGTGAAAAACGCGTGGGTGTCGGTATTCATGCAGGCGGTGCGTATATAAATCTGGGCATCGCCGGTCCAGCCAAGGCGCTCATCCCGTTGTGGGCAATCCGTTGGAATATCTATGAAATTGGCGCGTTGCGTCTGACATATATTGCGGTAAAGTTTGTTTATCATCTCATCCGAGCATTCGAAACTACCGGCAGGAGGCGTTGCGGAAGTAATCTGGATACCCGTAATTGCGTCTGTTGAAGGTTTGCCGGGATAACCGGTAACTTCGACATACTGAAAACCATGGTATGTAAATCTCGGCTCCCAGATTTCCTCCCCGCCGCCGTTGCAGATATAAGTATCGGTTGCACGGGCGCCGCGAAGATTTTTCGTATAAATTGTTCCGTCAGGATTGAGGCGTTCGGCATAGCGAAGGACGATTTTATCCCCCGCTTTGCCGCCTTTTACCCTTAAACGCGCCCATCCGGCAAAGTTTGTCCCCATATCAAAGACGTGAACATCTTTTTTCGGCTCGGTGATTTTTACGGGCTGCATTTCGGAAAAGATCTGCACCGTTGGGCCGGGGTAAGACTGTAGTTTGGCTTTTGTATTTTCAAAACAAGAAACAGCTTCCCACCCGGCTTGCTCGAAACCCGGTTCATCCCAACCTGCAATCCGCCTTCGCCCGTCACATGTTTCGCCCATCAGAAAATCAGCTTCAAGAAGCCCGCCGACAGAGGCTCTCCACGATTCGTCCGTCGTGATAACTTCCGTCGAACCGTCGGTGTACTCCAGATAAAGCTGGGCAAGGAGCCTGGGTTGTTTGCCGTAGTGGTCACGCTTTTTGCCCCAGCCGATATACCCCGAATACCATCCGTCCGCAACAATGGCGCCTATTGTATTATCCGTCCTGCGAAGCATCCCGGTAACATCGTAAGTGTTGTAATAAATCCTTTTGTCGTAATCGGTCCAGCCCGGCGTAAAGTAATCCTTTCCAACACGATGACCGTTGATATGCATCTCGTATATACCAAGCGCCGTTGAATACAGCACGGCACGCCTGACCGGTTTTTCAAGGGTAAACTCCTTACGCATATAAGCAGGCCGGGGGAGTACCAGCTTATTCTTATCGCCTTTACCGGAATCAACAACAGGTTTGCCTGATGAGTCTTCTTCCCCGGCTTCTTTTTCCGGCTTCAGGTCCCTCGTATTATAGCCTATCCATCGTCCCCGCCAGTCGCCGGGTTTCAAAAGTCCCATTGTCCACATGGCCGGTTCGCTCCACCCGGAAGCTCTGTCATACCTGTCCCACACCATAACCTTCCAGTAGCACTGTGTATGCGAATTTAAGGGCGTCCCCGAGTAGAAAACATATTTTGTTTCATCGGATTCGATTTTGCCTGAGTCCCAAAGGTCGCCCCTGTCGGCCTTGATGTTCTCCTCACTGCCGGCAACAAGGATACGATAAGCCGTCTGTTTCCGGCCGCGTTGGGCCGATTCGACTATCCAGCTTAACCTTGGCCTTGTTTTATCAATGCCCAAAGGGTTCAGAAGGTGTTCGCATCGAAGATATGCAGGTGTAAGACCTTTCGCAAGAGCTGTTGTGCCGGGGCTTGTTGCATTATCCGTCTGACAGCCCGAAATCACAGCCAACAAACAAAACAACCTTATTGTTTGAACAATCTTTGCCTTTTTCATATTTCTTCTCCATTTATTTGCGTGACAGCATTCGTACTCATCGGTTCTGAAGTATACCTTTGTCCTCGCGGAGTGTCAATTGATAATTATACCCTCAAGGGTATAGTGGTTCGTGGTTCGTGAACAGAAGCCGTGCCGCGCAAGCGGCCGAATAGATTCACAGGCGCAGGGTGCGATGCATCGCACCTCTGGTTCTTGTGATTAGCCGGCCCCGGTTACGATTTCGGTTCTGCAGTTTGGTATCGCCGCCAGGAATTGTCTGCCGTAGCTTTTGCGGACGATTCTGCTGTCTAAGACGACTATGATGCCACTGTCGGTTTTGTTACGGATGAGTCTGCCGAAGCCCTGCTTGAATTTCAGGATTGCGCCGGGAAGTTGATACTTATAAAAGGGATTCTCACCTTCGGCCCTTATCTGTTCAATCCGTCCCTGTATGAGCGGATGGTTGGGAACTGCGAACGGCAACCTTGTGATAATCACATTGGAAAGCGCTTCCCCCGGCACATCAACTCCCTGCCAGAAACTGTCCGTACCGAAAAGCACGCTCCGCTCATCCGACTTGAATCGCTCCAGAAGTACCGACCTGTCAACGCCGGCGCCCTGACAAAGAAGCTCCATTTTGTTTTCCATCAGCCACTCTGCAAGTTGCCCGGCCATATCCTTCAACATTGAATAGCTCGTAAAAAGCACGAACGCCCTGCCGTCCGTCATCAGCAAATACTTCTTTATCGCTTCGACGGCGGCCCCGATAAAATCCACGTGATTGGGCTGGGGCAAATCGGCCTCGATATACATCGTTACCTGCCTTTGATAGTCGAAAGGCGAGCCGAGTTTTACAGCCTCAAAGTCTTCAAGACCTATGCGTGAGGCAAAAAACCAGAAGCCTTCTTTTTCGTCTTCGCCGTCGCAGCTCAGTGTCGCACTTGTCGTAATGACCGAGTCGAATTCGTCGAATAAACATCGCTTCACGTCAGGGCCCACATTCACCGGCGCACTGCGCAGCGACGTTCGTCGGCCCTTTATTTCATCGGCCTCGACCCAGTAAACGTTCGCTTCTTTGGGCTGGGTCAGGAAATTCTGCAAATCCGTCTCAAGACTTCTGCACCTGTCGGCATATCGTGTCAGTTCACGCCGTTCGTCCTCGTCATCGGTCTTTTTGACAAGCCGGGATATAGCCAGGCGAAGCTGTCTTATCGGGCTGGTAATACTGTCGTCCACGAAATTCGCGTGGCATCTGCCTGCCGTTTCGTCCTTAGTTTGTTCGTACCAGCTTCGCACCTTCGCAAAGAAGGCCTTTGATGCCTGCCCGCATAGGGTAACCAGTCTGATTGCATCGTCGGCATTGGCTAATGCCAGCAGGCCCTTACCAGTGCGGCTGTTATAAAGCCTGCGCAAAAGATAGCTGATTGTGAAGTTTGTAATGTTTATGCCGAAATGCTCGGCGGCGACGTGTTCGATATTATGCGCCTCGTCGATGACCACGAAATTATACTCCGGCAGAATGCCGGCTGATTCGGCCTTGAGAACAAGGTCGCTAAACAAAAGTGCATGATTGGCAACGATAATGTCAGCCGTCTCAAGCTCGCGTCTTGCCCCCCGATAGAAGCATTCACGAAAGTGCTGACAGCCCCTGCCGGGACAATTTCCATGTTCGCTCTTGACGACGTCCCAGACCCGGGCCGAGGGTACAAAAGGCAAATCGCTCAGCGAACCGTCTTCGGTATTTCGCGCCCAGTCGTCAATCTGCGAAAGCTGGGCGCCCACATCATCGAACAGGCCCTTTTGTTTGCGCAGGGCATACGCCAGTCGCCTCAGACAAAGATAATTGCCTCTGCCCTTTGCCAGGCAGGCCCTGAACCTGCCCGGCATAATCTCTGAAAGAAACGGGATGTCTTTGTTGATAAGCTGCTCTTGCAGGGTGATAGTAAAGGTACTGACCAGCACCTTTACCTTTTTTTGCCGCACCTTGTCGATTGCAGCGACAAGGTAGGCATAGCTTTTTCCCACTCCTGTGCCGGCCTCAACCACAAGATGTCGGCGGCTCCCGAAGGCCTCCTGCACGGACCGGGCCATCTTTAACTGCTGGGGTCTTACTTCGAAGCCCCGAAAAGCATCGCTGATAAGCCCGCCGGCACCGAGAATCTCTTTTATATCCAGGCCGTCGTGATTGACAAATGATATCAATTTCGCCCCTTACCTTACTTTCTCGCCGGCAGCTTCTCCAATCGCTTGTTGCAAAGCCAGCAGGGCGGGATTTGTGCCCATTTTCTCCGTCTCCGATGCGAGCTTTATTGCCACTTTGGCTGTAGGTATGTCTTTCTTCTGGTAGAATATGTACGCCATCAGAAAGGACAACTCAGGCGACCTGGTCTTCTGATGCCATGTAGCTATCTCGATGAGGCGGTTTTCAATCATGTCTCTGTCAACCAGTAACTGAACGAGGTCAACCTCTCGCTTTGCATATTCAGGCGAAATGGTCAAGGCCCTTTCCAGATAATACGAACTGCTCATGTACTCTCCAGCCGCGAAAAGTGCAAGGGCCTTGCCCAGATAAGCTATTGGGTTTTCACGCTGATAAACACCGGCCAGAGTATATGCATCTGCTGCTTTATAGTACTTGCCTTTTCTTAGAAACTCTTCGGCGACCTTCATATACTCGGCAAACTTGGCCTTGGCCCATTCCTCGAAAGTCTTATGAGGACCCCGCATCGCCGCCGCGACGGCAGGGTCAACCTCCGGTGGTTCGAATTTGCCCTTGTCCTTCTGTTCCTCCGGCGCCTTGTCGGCCTGGGTGGTGTCAGGTGTATCACTGTTCCGGGCTTCGGCTTCGGCAGCATCTTTGAGAAATTGCTCCGAGAAATCCTTAGGCTCCTCTTTAACCTGCTCGGCGGTATCAGGTTCGGTTTTCAGCTCATCGGGCTTGGCTGGTTTAACCGGTTTTTCAGGTTCGAAGAACTCTTCAAACAGCCCTTTTTTCTGGTCCGTTGTTGTTTTGAACTGTTGGGCCAGGTAGGATTCAACCTGCTCAAGTTCGGTGGGTTCCTTTTCCAAAGAACCCTCTTCCGCCTCTGTGAGCTTTTTTTGAAATCCAATTTCCCGCGAAATCACATCTTCTAATTCCTCCATACTCCTGGACAACGGCCTTTGCTGACCGTAGAAGTATTGGCTATCGGTTATAGGCCGAATTTGCGGGGCAAAAGCATCCGTGCCTCCCGGGAAAGTCGTCCTCGGAGGTTCAAGTCCCGATTTGGTGCCGCGCTGCATAGAAGTAACCGTCTGCGAGGGAAAATAATATGGCTCATTCAAACTTAATCCTTGCTGAGGGTAGCCTGAGCCTGCTGACCGCCTTATAAAAGAGTTCAAAAATCCCAATCCGAGGTCGTTGGCAGCCTCGGCATCCGAGTATTGGAAGTATTCCATGGATTGGTAAGGAACGATGCCGTCTGCGTGTCTGAAGTGCCTGCCGCCGCCCACGTTCCCGCTAACAATTCGATTACCTTCGGCACCATAGTTGACCTGCGGTGTCGGTATCAACTCGTTGCCGGTCCTCGATAGGCTTGTCTGCGGAACAGCAGGATTACTAACAGGTGAGCCAGGGGTGGGACCAATCGGTGATTCTATTCCCGAACCGGCCGGGGCAAAAACCATAAAGGCGGTTATTGCAACGAATACAAAAAATCGACACTTTGATTTTGTATCTTCCATTTTCTGCCGCTTTTGTGCCTTATGCTCTATTTATTATACTTCGGCTTTTCAGCCCAGCTTAGTTTACTTGCCAAGGTGTCCCACTGGGTGCGAACAGGATTATTTACAACCAGAAAAGAGCCCCGGTGCCGCTGTACCTTTACTACGTCCCCGGCCTGGAGTTTGTGCGAAACCTGCCCATCAAGATTGATAGTTGTGCTCTTATTGACCCTGACAGGCTGGATTTCAACGATGCTGTCGGCATTTATTACAATCGGCCTGAAGCTGAGCGAATGTGGACAAAGCGGGGTGATAACTACTGCTGAAAGGTCCACCGATAAAATCGGCCCACCTGCCGAAAGGTTATAGGCCGTCGAACCTGTCGGTGTCGAAATTATTATCCCATCGCTTGTGCATCCGGCTAATGACTGGCCCTGCACGGCAACCTTCAGCTCAATCATATTAAACGGGGCACCGGCCGCAATTACCACGTCATTTATCGCTGTGGAACGGAATTGCTCAACACCACTGCTCTCGATACCGCAGGCCAGTATCATCCGCTTTTCAACCAGTGATTTGTCGCTGGTTATGCGGTCGAACAGTTGCCTGACTTCAGTGGCGCTGAACTCAGCTAAAAAACCCAGTTTGCCGACATTTACTCCGATAACAGGCACATCAGCCTCGCTCAATTCCCTTGCAGTCGAAAGGATAGTCCCGTCGCCGCCGAAGACCACCGCAAAATCGGCATCCTTAAGCACATCGACGCGGGATTTATCGGGACTGCGAAAACAGTTGGCGATTATCTCGGCCCTGCCGACAGCGAACTGCACAAACTCGTCAACCGCCTCAGCGGCATACCGCCTTTTCGGGTCACCAAAAATTATCAGTCTCGGCTTCGACATCATTTGCTCTGTACTGTTTCACTAACAACTGCACGGGCCGTCTCAACAATTCGTCCCGCAGTAACTCCCATTTCATCGAGTTGAATCCTGCGGGAACCGATTTGTATAAAACGGTCAGGCCCACCAAGTGTTACTATTGTTCCCATATTAGCTGCGTCGATGCCCGGCTTGTGGTCCGGCAACTTTTGTGCAACCGCCTCTAACAAAGCCGAGCCGAATCCACACGCCAGGCTGTGGTCCTCAACAGTAATTATATTCTTCTTATCGTAAAACAGCGAAACCAACTCGCTGTCAATCGGCTTGGCAAAACGCGCATTTACAACACTGACATCAATGTTCTCGGCAGCTAAGATGTCGGCTGCCTTAACCGCCTCAGCCAATATGCCGCCCAAAGCAACAATTACCACATCGCCGCCACCCTGACGTACAATTACACTTTTACCCAATTCAAACGGCGACTCGCAACCGGCAAGTTCATCTTCACCATTCGGCACAACATCCCTCGGATAGCGAATCGCAACGGGTCTGTCGCCGCCGGCGGCAAAATCCAGTGCCGCCTTGACCTCAGACTCATTAGCCGGGGCGACCAGGACCATATTCGGCAGCATCCGCAGAAAACCGATATCCATCATCCCATGATGTGTCGGGCCGTCGTCCCCTACCACCCCGCTTCGGTCAATACAGAAAACCACCGGCAGGTTCTGCAACGCAACTTCCTGGAAAATCTGGTCATAACCTCTTTGCAGAAAAGTCGAATATATACAAACGATAGGCCTTTGACCCTGTTTGGCAAGCCCGGCGGCGATGTCAACCGCAGCACTTTCAGCAATGCCGACGTCATAATATCTGTCGCCGAACCTGTTGCGAAACTTCCCAAGACCGGTTCCATCGGGCATCGCGGCGGTGATTGCCACGATGCGCTCATCCCCGGCGGCAAGAGCCACGAGCGCATCGGCAAATGCTTCCGTGAACGTTCTGCCCTTCTTTGGGAATATGGTAACTTTGCCGTTTAACTCAAAAGGGCCGGTCGAGTGGAATTTACACGGGTCATCGCCGGCGGGGGTAAAACCCTTGCCCTTTTTTGTATATACATGCAAAATTGCAGGACGGTCCAGATGACTTATCGCCCCGAACAGTTGAATCAGCGAACCAATATCGTGTCCGTCCACCGGACCGAAGTACGGGATGTTGAGGCTTTCAAAGAGCCTGCTTGGAGAAATCGCCATTCTCAGCGTCTTCTTGAATTCTTCAAGTGCTCCTTCCACACGCTTGCCGATGACCGGCAGATGTTCGAGAATGTTCTTTGTTGTGCGACGCAAATCTTCATACGTATGGCTGAGTCTGACCTTTGAGAGGAATTTTGCAATCGCGCCCTGGGTAACGTCTATAGCCATTGAATTGTCGTTAAGGATGATGAGCAGTTGCCTTTTGACAAGGCCTAAATTGTTCAGCGCCTCGAAGGAAAGGCCGTTCACAATGCTCGCATCACCTACAAGCACGACAATCTTTTCGTCCGTCTGATTATACTGTGCTCCCAATGCCATTCCGATGGCTGTTGCGATTGATGTTCCCGCGTGTCCGACATGGAACGGGTCGTACTCGCTCTCAGCAGGACTTGGAAAACCGCTTATTCCGTCCCGCTTCCGCAGGGCGGCAAACTGTTCCTTTCTGCCTGTGAGAATCTTGTGAG
>QNBT01000055.1 GCA_003644205.1 Planctomycetota bacterium
GGTAAAGGTTCACCAAACTGCATCGCGACCCGGCGGACAAAGCCACTTAGCTCGTCAACCCGCTGGATTTTGCCGGAGCGCATGAAGTTTTCAAGGTCGAAAGCCTCGCCGGCACCGTGACGGGGTACGCTGAAGCGGGCGGTAATATGGTCGCCCGCTCTCGGACACCTGTCGGCGTAACAGGTAAACGCCGCGCCGACGCTGGAAATATCCGACATCTGGCCCTGGGTGAGGCTGTCGTTATAGTCCTCGGCAAACCAGATCGGCCAGTTGTAATGCAATCTTTTTTCTGCTCTTTTCTCAGCTATATCGTTCACCGTGCGACCCTCTAAAGAAAACTCCTCCAAAGCGTTCGTTTGTATCGGTTGATTCGGGCGTGCTCTTAACAATGAACGGATGCAAAATCCACCCACATACGGCTGATATATATGATTTGTATCTTCAAAGCTCTTTTACAAACCGGTGCAAAAGCAAAAATGCCGGGTAAAAATTAGAAAACTTTCACGCCTGTCCGATAACGGTAACGGCATACATGAAATCCTCTACTTGGTATCGCAAAAAAGGGGAAATAGTTGCTTAAGGTCAGAAAGTGCGATAGACTGACGGGGCATGGTAAAGGGATTTCGACAGATTGCGCTTCTCACGGCCTTTAGCCGGGTCCTGGGTCTGGTTCGTGATATGGCCTTTTCCTGCTTCTTAGGCGCAAGTGGTGTCATGGACGCCTGGGTCATAGGCTTTAAGATTCCAAATCTCACCAGGCGCCTGTTCGGCGAGGGAGCGGCCTCGGCATCATTCATACCTGTTTACAGCGAACAATTGCAGCAAGACCGCGCCCGCGCCGACCGTTTGGCATGTACGGTTGTAACAGTCGTTTTTTTAATCCTGGTCGGCGTAGTGTTGCTCGGCGAGGTCTGCGTGTGGGCCTATTACACCTTTTTCAGCAAGCTCGATAGTACAAAACTCATGCTCGGCCTTACCGGCATCATGCTACCTTATATGATTTTGATTTGTGTTGTGGCCCTTTTGGGTGGCATCTTAAATTCTCACCGCCATTTCGCCGCTCCTGCCGCCGCTCCAATTGTGCTGAATATCTTTATCATAGGCTCGCTCTGCTTTACCGGCTGGGTCCTCGTAATGGCGCCGACAAAACAGGTCTTCATTGTAGCGGCAGCCGTGATAACGGCCGGGCTGGTTCAAATAGCGATTCAACTGCCGCCCTTGCGATCTCGAGGCGTGCGTTTAAGGCCGGCCTGGGACATACATTCCGAGGCCTTCAAAAAAATCTTGCTGCTGATGGGCCCGATGGTGCTTGGATTGACCGTAACGCAGATTAACACCCTTGCGGATGACATTATTGCCAAGTGCCTTTCAGGTTCTGCCCAGAAGGGCGAGTTTTTCGCATGGTTCGGGGCCAGTGTCAGATATCCCCTCTGGGATGGTGCGGTATCGAAACTTTACTACTCTCAACGGCTGTATCAGTTTCCGTTAGGGGTGTTGGGGATATCTTTAGCGACGGCGATATTTCCGGTTATGAGCGCCGAGGCCGCCAGAGAAGATACTGATGCCCTGCTTAAAACGATTTCGCGTGGTCTCCGTGGCGCTGTGTTCGTGGCTGTTCCCGCAACCGTTGGTTTGATTTTAGTGGCCCGGCCCTTAGTAGCAGCCGTGTTCGAGCACGGTAAATTTACAAGTATCGACACAAAAGCAACTGCCTGGACCCTTTCGTTTTATGCCCTCGGCCTGTGTGGTTATTTCTGCCAGCAGATAACGACTCGGGCATTTTATTCTACGCAGGATTCAAAGATGCCCGCACTTACCGCGGCGGTTGCTGTGTTCGTCAATATTGGGCTGAATCTTACATTAGTATGGTTCATGGCAACGGCGGGTCTGGCACTTTCGACCGCGGTTTGTTCATACCTGCAGGTTGTGATTCTCGTTTTTGTCCTTCGGGCAAGATTCGGCCCCTCCCTGCTGGACGGATTGCCGGCAACTATGGCCAAGACAATAATTGCAACGGCCTTTATGGCCCTGGCCGGGTGGATGGTTCTGACAGCGATGAGGGGTTTGCCGGTCAGCTTCTGGTTTGACGTTTTGAGGCTTGCAGTAGTTGTACCATCCGCGATAACAATCTATGCAGCAGCGGCCAAACTACTGAGGATTAAGATGCTTTCTCTGATTACCGGCGGCCCAGACACATGAACAATTGCCCTTTGCCGGCATAGGAGTCTGAAGGCACGCCCCAAGCATGAGGAAGGATATAAAGTACCAATTTTCGGGTATCGTCCCGAAGTTTGGGGATGAAATACTATCGGGGAAAAAGCGTTTATCGAAGCGTTAAACGCGATTATTTGTTTGGAAAGGGAATAACCGGATTACCCCCAAACTTTGGGACGTTAATAATTTTCGACTAATTGACGTAAGTCTTTCTGCCCGATATAATCAAAATAAGAACAAGCTTCGGCCTGTGCGAGAGGTGGTAGTTGGTGCAGTGGTAATACCGACAAGGCCATTTGTAGGTAAGGTTTATTGGGACGGTTGATGGCAAGAGGGCGAATCTTTATTATTTTAGTGCTGGTCGCGTTTCACCCGACCCGTGCGTCGTGGGCCCAGCGGCCACTGGCTACTGAGGAGTTGTTCTCGCCCTTTAACGCCAGGACCTTTCACAAGTTGGCTTATGAGTTGTATATCTCCAGCGAGCCGGAGAGTAAAGAGGCCCGTCTGGCGATGATATTATTGAACGGGGCGGTCAATCTCGACCTTAAAGCAAGATATATTTTCCCTGATATTCTGAATCTATGCTCACAATTTATTGAGGGCGACTATACTGCAACTTTAGACTGGGCGTTCAAGAATTATGCCGACGACAAAGCCGATTTGGAAGTAACGAGAAAGGCGGTGCGTTCTTTGCTCGAACGGCTGGATACGCGCACGGCGAGAGAAGAGAAGTTAACGGGTCTTTTGAAGGATATAAAGGAAAAGAATCCCGTGCTGGCTTCCGAGCTGACGACGCAGCTTGGATTGTTGTCTGCGGAAAAGGGGGATATTGGCAATGCATTAATTCTTCTCAACAAGGCATATACCCTGAATCCGTACAACAAACTGGCTTTTACCAAATTCGCAGAACTTTCCGGAAAAATCGGCCAAAAACTACACCCTGCGGTTTACGCAAGGAATTTGCGACTGGCAGTGGGTGCGAATCCGCTTGACATCAAAGCCGTTTTTGCCTTTGCCGAACACATCGAAAAGCTCGGACTGTACAGTATAGGGGCATCTGCTTACGAGTACTCGGCCGAGCTTTACAGGTACCTTTATCCAAACAGGCCTCTGCCGGCTTCAATATACCTGTCGTGGGCGATTGCGAGTTACAATACCGCCCGCGGTCAGGGTCGATGCCTGGATTTGGCACGGCGGATTCGTCAAAGCGGCCGGTTTGATTTAGTGCTTGAGACGATAGCAGCCAATGCCGCACGAAAGATAGGTGATAATAAGCAAAGCAGGCAGATATTAGAGGCCGCCGGCGAGAAAGCCCGGAAGTTGTTAGGCGACGGTGCTGTTGCGGCCGAAGTTACTGCCGAGCAATTCGCCTGGTTCTACTGTTTCGGGCACGTTGATACCGAAAAAGCATTAGTCTGGGCGAACAGGGCATATTTGGCCCAACCGGATTCGGTTTCAACCAAGTCGATTCTCGCCTACACGCTTGCAATGAACGGTCAGACGGATTTAGCCGACGAACTGGTTGGCGACTTGTATGAGGTAAACCAGATTGCAGCGGTTACGAGGGGACTGGTTCGATTGGCCGGTGGGGACAAAGAAGCCGCAATTGAGAGCTTAAAAGCGGCAGTGGCGATGGATATTGGTTCACTAGCCGGACACAAGGCCAAGGCGCTGTTGGTTGAAAACGGCTCCGACTATGTCTCCGAAGCGTTCCCGGAGCTGATACTGGCAGCTCTGCGAAATGAGTTTGGGGAAAGTATTGTTCCGAGGTTCAAAACGGTTGAAAAAATAATTTCCGCGAAGTTAAGTTTGAGCGGGTCGGAGTTTTTCTACGGAACAGACTTCGGCGCCAAGTTAGTGGTGACGAATAACTCAGCAGAACCTGTGGTTATTTCAAATAACGGAATATTAAAGGGCGGTATCAGAGTTGATGCCGTCGTTCGTGGTGATATAGAGGCCGATATACCGAACCTCGTGTCAAAAAAGATCAGACCCAGCGCAGCGATTGAGCCGGGGTATTACGCCGCCATACCGTTGGACCTTATGACCGGTGAGCTTAGGAGACTGTTACTGACACATCCACAGGCGTCGGTTGAGATTAAATTCACCGTTTACCTCGACCCGGTAACGGAGGCGGACGGAAAGGTTAGAAACGCGATAGACAAACTGGAACCGGTAAAAGCGACCGTGAAGCGCTCCGGCGTGGTCATAACAAGGAACTACCTGATGCAGCGTCTGGATGTCCTGGCAAAGGGTCGGGTGGGACAAAAGCTTCAAGCAGCCGAGTTATTTGCAGGTCTTCTGATGGAGCAATACGTAACGGCAGGGTCGGGTGCATCATACAGGCGTTTTCATGTTGAGCCTGCACTGCTGACCGACGCGGTCCGCAAGAGTCTGGCCGACGAAGACTGGAAGGTTAAATTGCAGACTATGTCGGCGATGCTGCTGATTCCAAAGGCCCCCTCTTATGAACTTATTCGGGCGGTATCCGAAAACCTAAACGACCGGCATTGGCCGGTTCGTATGATGGCTTTATATCTGCTGAACAGTTTGCAGCCGGATACATTCAAGCCGGTTCTCGACTGGACAGCCAAGTACGATTCAAATATGACTGTTCGTAATATGGCAATTGCACTTGGTGGGGATATGCCGAAGGTATCCCGGCCATCGGAGGCAAGTTCGCCTCCGGGGCAAAAGCAACAATCACCACCGCCGACTTCGACACAAGGGGGACCGGGCACACTTTAGGATAGCACGGTGCACCTGTAGTTTGTAGGTAACGTATTGTGACGCTTGTTTAGCCCCGGCACCCGTGGCCGGGGTTTTTACCGGGCAGAAGCGTGGCGGCGTAAGCCGCCCGATAGAGGACTACCTACAAGACGCAGATGTACCCATAGCACCATAAATTCTAAAAAATATGTTGCCAATTTCAAAAAATCTTATATACTTTTCGTTTTGATTGGAAATACGATATATACGGGGGGCAGGCAGGACAAACGGTAAAATTTAACAGGGAACATTATATTATTGAAAGGAGCAGACAATGCCGGCTAAAGTAGATGCTGAGAAGTGCACGGGCTGTGAGTCTTGTATAGACGCCTGCCCGAGCGAGGCCATTAAGATGGAAGAAGAAAAGGCGGTTATCGACGCCGATGCCTGCGTTGATTGCGGCGTTTGTGTTGACGAGTGCCCCGTCGAAGCGATAAGCATGGAGTAGCATCGCTGCGCATGCGATGCGTGGCCCCATCGTCTAGTCAGGTCCAGGACACCGGGTTTTCAACCCGGCAACACCGGTTCAAATCCGGTTGGGGCTATTTCGTATGAAATTTTATTTTCTGGAGATTATGGATATGGAACATATCAAGAAATCGCACGTCCGGATTTTAGCAATCACTTGTATGCTTCTGTTTGGCTCAATCCAACCTGTCATTGCCGCCTCAGTGGCAGCATCACAAGCGGCTGATGCCAGGTTGCGCCGGGTGGCGCTTTTTAAGAATGGTCTGGGCTTTTTCGTCTCGGAAGTTACGATTCCCGAAAACAAAGACTCGTTTCGGATAGTCCCTTCTGTAGCGCCTTCGCATGGTACTTTTTGGGTGGCTTATCCGTCGAAAGTGCTGTTCAGAAGCCTTGTTGCCTGCCAGGTGGATTCAGAGGAATTGGTTGAAGCGGTAACAATTGCAGAGCTGCTCAAGGCCAATGTCGGCAGGGAGGTCAAGTTGTATTTTTCCGAGAAGGAAGATTTGATAAAAGGCGTGGTCAAGTATATCAGCGAAGACCGCGAAAGACCCAGGCCCGAGCCGTATGCGCCGGGCAGGTCGGATTACAGCAGGAACCGTTACGGGCAGCTCATCCAACCGGCTCGCTTAATGATAGTCGAAACAACGGAGGCAGAGGTGGCTGTTAATCCACAAAGCGTAAGGCGGGTTGAATTCCCCGAAGGCGAAATTAAAGATACTTTCTCGAAGAAAAGCAAATCGGTGGAATTTGAGGTACAGATGGACGCACCGGCGGGCGCCGAAAAACTTACAGTAAGTTATCTGGCCAAAGGCATTACATGGGCTCCGAGCTATATGGTTGATATAACAAGGGACGCCAGGGCGCATCTTTCGGCAAAGGCGGCGATAATAAACGAGGCCTGCGAGCTTAACGATGTATCGGTCCAGTTAGTAACGGGATATCCGAATCTTCAGTTCGCCGATGTTGTGAGTCCGCTGGCATTGAAAGAAGACCTGGCCCAGTTTCTACAGGCCTTGGCAAAGGGACAAAGCGAGCGTGGCGCCCTCGGCGGTGTAATGAGCAACGTTATGATGCAAAGGGCAGCGTGGAGTGGCCTTCCGGGCGGGGAATCTATAATGCCGGCGTATGGAACGGCTGAAGCGGGGAAGGTGGCGGAGGATTTATTTCTTTACCCTGTCGAAAAAGTGCATCTGAATAAGGGAGCGGTCGGCTACTTTGCCTTGTTCACCGAATCGGTACCGTATAAACACATTTATCAGTGGAAGATACCGGACTATGTCAACAAGGAAGACCGCTACTATGACAGGCGGCGCCGGGAGAAAGAGGGCGAGCCGGACGAAGAGGTTTGGCACTGCCTCAGATTAGAGAACAAGACGAAGGTTCCATGGACAACTGCGCCTGCCCAGATAGTCAAGGACGGCATTATCTTAGGGCAGGACACATTAAACTTTTGCCCGGCGGAAGGAGAAACAACATTGCGGATTACGCGGGCGGTCGGTGTCAAGGCCGAGCAGTTGGAACTTGAGACCGACAGACAGCGTGAGGCGGCGCGAATGTACGGATATAGTTATGACCTGATAACGGTGGAAGGGAAGCTTTCGGTAACGAACTTTCAGCCTAAAGACATAACTCTGGAGATAACCAAGACGCTTTCCGGCCAGGTCAAATCATCACAGCCCGAAGCCAGAGTAGAGAAGCTCGCTCGCGGCCTGCTCCGGATGAATGCAATGTCAGAGCTTACGTGGACGGTTAAGTTGGAACCCGGTGAGCATCAAAAACTCGGCTATGTGTATGATGTATATGTGCGCCGCTGAGGAACGGTCGGCTACGAACTAAACACCCTAAACACAAATCCTGCGGCGTGTCAAGTGGACTGGATCCCGCATCAAGTGCGGGATGACAATCAGGGAAAATTCAAATAGGCGAACTGGCCGAAGAGTTCGCGGGCTTTTTTGTCGTAGGACTTGGCATTAGGGTCGGACACCTTTTATAGGTCTTCCCCGCCGTCTTAACGACGATTCCAGTAATAATGCCCTCGCTGTCCTTAACATCCATTCTTTGCCGCCGAAAGGTCAACCTCGCTGGATGCAACTTTGAATCTCGTTCACCGGCAATCTATCAAAATCTCACTTTTTTGCACGAATATATCTGGGAAATTCGGTTTCAGATAAAAAATTTCATGGTGCGGTTGGTCTGGGGACGGCTTCCTGTGGGTTGCGCAGTTCGATATACTTTACGATGCCCTGGATTGTGCCGTGCTGGGTATAGAATTCGTACAGCATTGCCACCTTTTCCTGGTCGCTCGCTTCGACGTACCGGGCGCTTCGTCCGTATGCCGCTCCCCAGTTGACCTGAGTTCCATCTTTGGCGTATAACACAATATGGGCATTTCTCCGATTCCGTCTGCCGTCCAGGTTGCTCACGTCAATACTTGCAATCTCGCGGAGCAAGGGCGCCTGAGGAGTCGAAATCCGGTCCATAGTCTCAAGCACCACCAATAGCTTAATTGCCGCGGCAATATCATCACCTGTCATCATATTGCCAACCGGCGGGATAGTCCTGGCCGAGAATCCCTTTATTTCGACAATCGTCAATTCTTCTATCGGCAGATAATCCAGTACCACCGCATCACAGTCGATATAATACGCTGTCCGTGCTCGTCTTATCAGCCCGACCGGCCTGCGATATTTTGCCCTTACCTCGACACTGCTGCTTGTGGTCTGAACCTTGATATCATAAAGCCAGGCCACCAACTCCAGATTCTCGGCAACGGTTCTGGCAACAGTCTCATCAAGGGCAAACTCGCCGCCGCCGGCAGCGTCATGTACTTCCTGAACAAGTTCATTATTGAACCACTCCGGCTTATCAACGAGTTCAAGAGGTCCTGCTCGGCCGCTTGAAGCAATCTTTTGAACATACCGGTCGAGAAGTACAAATCCCGCCGCCACCACCGCCAAAACGCAAAGCAGGGCGAATACAGTAAAGACAATGCGCCGGCCGGAGCCGGCTTTGTCGGCCCTGGTTTTTTTGTTGGCCGCCGGCTTTGCCCCAAAGCTGAACCACCGCTTTGCGGGTTTTTTCTTCTTCCTTTTTGTTCTCTTCCTTGCCAAAGTTCAGTGAGCCACCTTCAACTTGCCGTCTGGCGCCGGTGATTAACAATTGCCTGCTTCCCTTTATGTTCCGTGTCTCCGCACTCTGTCCTCTCTGTCTTCCGCCCCTATGGCCTTGCGACTTTTTCACCCTTTTCGCCGGAAAAGGCGAAAAGGGTGCCACCTACAATGACCACTTGCTTACGCTCGTGGCTCTGTCGCCTTATGCTCCGGTCTGCGCATTACCATATCTCGATTTCAAGCTCCAGCTCAACGTTAAATTTGTCTTTGACTCTCTCGCGGACCGCCTCGATGAGCCGTTGCACATCGTTGCTGGTGCAGCCTTTGTGGGCGATTATAAAATTGGCGTGTTTTTCGCTGACCTGCGCACCGCCAATCTGCAGGCCCTTAAGGCCCGTGCGGTCAATTAGTGCCCCCGCCGAAAGGCCGCGTGGATTCTTGAACACGCAGCCGGCATTTCTTATATTCAAAGGTTGAGAGTTCTTCTTATAAATCCACACCTCTTTTAACGTGCGGAGCATCTGCTCTTTATCGGATTCGACCAGCTTGATGTTTGCGCCCAGAACAAATTTCGCAGTAATATTCGTCCACCGATAGTCAAAGACAAGCTCAGGTTTGCTCTTTTCGAAGATTTTGCCGTCGGCGCCCATTAAAGTAACACTCTCTACGGACGTTCCGATGTCACCAAAGTTTCCGCCGGCGTTCATCCGAACCGCCCCGCCGACAGAGCCTGGTATTCCTGTCAGTGCTTCGAGGCCGCTCAGGCCTTTTCGAACACAATCGAGCACAACTTTGTTGAGTCCGGCTCCGGCGCCGACCGTAACACAATCGTCCCCGAATTTGGTCTTGCTGAACTGGTCGCCCTGGAGCTTGATTACCGCTCCCGACACACCTTTGTCGCTGACAAGCAGATTCGAACCGAAACCCAGCACCCGTATGTGCAAATCGTTTTCATTGCACCTTTGAATAACGCTTTGCAGTTCATTGACAGTTGTGGGCGTAATCAGATACTCAGTCTTTCCGCCCAGGCCGAACCATGTGTAATCGGTGAGCGGACAATCCCGTTTTACTATGGACTCCAAGCCCTTGAATATATTCATCTGCCACCTTCCAAATATCACCGGCGCCCATTGTAACGATTATATCGCCTTCTTCGACGTTTTCTTTAAGATACTCGCAAATCCGGCCAAAGTCATCAATAAAAAACGCTTTGCAGCCTCGACCGCGAATCCTGTCAACCAGGACCTGCGCATTTATCTGCCTGTGCGCCTCAGCAGTATCCCTGACAAAGTAAATCCGAGGTACGATTGTAACATCGGCTAACTTAAAACTTTCGGCAAAATCGTCAAGCAAAAATCTCGTTCTGCTGTACTGGTGCGGCTGAAACACACACCAAATCCGGCCCGGCTCATATCGCTGACGAATCGCGCTCAAAGA
>QNBT01000056.1 GCA_003644205.1 Planctomycetota bacterium
AAGGAGCTTTTGGACTGGCTCTACGAAATCAAAGACGAAATCGATACGGACTCTTGGCTTGATCTTACCGGCAGACTCGAAGAGATGCTAAAAGAATTAGAGGCGGATTAATGGTAACTCGGAGAACTTTATCAAAGGCATTGAAAACGACTCTAAGAACTGGAAAACAGAGTATAAATCAGTTTATTTCAATTTTTGTATTGATTTTTTAAGCGAAATTTGTTAGTATAATTTTTGGAGGATTTATAATGAAACATTTAATTATCTTGTCGGTTTTGTTTTTTGCGGGTTCCGCCTTTGCCACCGATTATCTCATCGAAGATGGAGATGTTTTTGGTGTCCTGTCTCTTTATGATTACGACACCTTGCTAATGACCGGTGGGACAGGACATGATCTTGGTCTTGGCGGTTGGTCAACCGGTACAATTGAAGATACCGACCCGCTTAATATCGCCGAAACTGAAGGCGGTATCTGGGAAATGTCTGTGGCGGCTTATAGCGAGCTTACTATCAATGGCGGTGAGTTTTACGAAATAGTTGGGGGCCAATACAGCACAATAAATCTTCACGGTGGTGACATTTTCGGCAGCTTAATGGTTGAGCATACAACCACATGGGTAAATATCTTCGGCTACGGCTTTAACAATGACCCGTTCCCCGGTTCACCTCTTACAGGCTTTTGGGCGGATGATACACCGTTCAGCATAAACCTTGTCGATTCGGCTATTTCAACATACGACCAGCTAATTTTCCACGAGATACCCGAACCTGCAACCCTTTTACTTTTCGGCTTAGGCGGTCTGCTGCTCAGGAAAAAGAGATAATCAGCATTTCAAAAGGCTTCCTGGTAAACGCTCGGAACCTTTTTTTTGACTCCACAGCACGGAGTATTCAATTACAGTGTTTCTGTATGAGGGCATGCTCGGCCTCCTCCAAAAAGCTCATCGCATCCGTATTGTCCGGCTCCAACTCAAGAATTTTCAATAACAAACACTTGGCCTTTTGCGCCTGCTCATCTCTCAACAGCAGCGTTGCCAGACAGAACATGACCGTCGTATCGCCGGGATTGGCGTCCAGATAAACCCCAAGGTAGTGGATTACCTTCGAGAAAGAACCCATCGCACAAGATGACTGGAACAGGCCTAAAAGGGCGGTCAGGTTGTCGCTGTTCAGCTCAAGGCTTTTCAGATACAGTTCAAAAGCCTCAGCGTGGCTGCCTTTTTGTTGGCAAATAAACGCCAGACCGCAGTATGCCTTGCTGCACGCCGGGTCCAATCGGCGGGCTACGTTAAAGGCGGCTTCGGCGTCATCTAAGGTATCTGTCTGCATCGCAATTACGCCGAAACCGACATAAGGGGCCGCTTCATCCGGTGCCAGCTCAGCGGCCTTGTCATAGCACAAGCGAGCCTGCTCATATTCACCAACCGAAACGTAGCAATCGCCAAGCGCCCTGAGGGAGTCGTAATCTTCAGTGAATCCATCCCGGAATCCTTTGGACCACGGGTCGTCGCCCGGGGCGTGTTCGAGGCCGCCATGTGCAGGTATCTTTTTGGCAATATCCATTTATGGTAGTTATGAGCAAATTCCGTGCCTGATGTGTCAGCAGGTGTATGTTCGGGTTTTGGCTGCCGGGGATGCTTTGGTAACCTGTCATCTGTATAGATTTCAAACAATTTGCCGCCGGCAGACAGGATCAGCCGGACCGCAGGGTGGCCCGGCAATCGGCCTCGACAAGCTCACGAAAGTCCTCAATTCGTGTTCAGCCGGCAAAAATCTAAAATATTATTGGAACGTCCCATAAAAAATTAAAGTTTCCAAAACGTTATGCCGAACTTAACCACATATAAAAATTTGTCCACCAAACAGTTGGATTACTTCTTAGAGTAAGGTTGGTATGTCCCTGGAAAATATCCTCGTAGTCGGCAAGGACCCCAAAATTCAGCGGCTCGCCCGTCCCTTTACAGAACGGCTGTTTTCGGCGGATGATACGGATGACACATGGCAGATGATTGAGTCCATCCAGCCTCATCTCATCCTCGTCGGCTCCGGTATCAGCCACAATAAACTCTGCTCGTTTCTTCAAATAAGCCGGGCAAAGTGCATCGATACCCCTGTGGTGGTAATTGGCGACAACGATAATCCTCAACATGCCGACCACTTTATCAGCCTTGGCGCATACGATTACCTTAAGGGAGACAGCGACCACCAGCGGCTCGCCCAGGTAATAGAGAAGATAAAAAAAGGTCCCGCCGAAAACCAACACGATAGGACAAGGTATTTTTGCGAGGACTGTCCGTCTTCGGTCTCAATTGTCGGCCGAAGCGGTTCAACGCTCAAAGCCCTTAAAATGGTTCGGCTCGTCGCCGAAAGCTCATGCAATCCCGTTCTCATAGTCGGCGAAACAGGGACAGGCAAAGAGTTGGCCGCAAGAGCCGTACATATATTACGACACGGCCCCGACAAAAAATTCATCGCCATAAACTGCGCCGCACTGACTGCAAACCTGCTTGAAAGCGAACTGTTCGGCCATGTAAAAGGCTCGTTCACCAGTGCCGACCGCGAAAAGACCGGACTTTTAGAACTGGCAGGCGACGGAAGTGTCTTTTTAGACGAAATAAATACTCTGCCGACTGAACTGCAGGCAAAGCTGCTCCGCGTTCTTCAGGAAAAGACCTTCCGCAAGGTCGGTGGCGTAGAGGAAATCGAATGCAAGGCCACTATAATCGCGTCGAGCAACAAGAACCTGTCTAAAGAGGTTAAAAAAGGTGCTTTCCGCCCCGACCTCTACTGGCGTCTCGCAATCTGTCCGATTGCCCTGGCCCCCTTGAGAGCCGAGTCACGCAAAGACGACATCCTCCTGCTTGCAGAGTACTTCATCAAGAACTCAACCGTCTGTCCCGAAAAGGCCGCCAGAATCAAAGGACTCACAACCCTTGCCGCCCAGGCCCTTCAAAAACACCACTGGCCCGGGAACATCCGCGAATTGCGAAATGTCATCGAACGGGCCATGCTGCTGGAAACAAGCAACAAGATCGGCCTTAGCAACCTTATCCTGAATCCCGAACAGCTCGCCGCCGGCGACGATGAGCCGACGAATGTAGGCTTGAAAGACTTTTCGCTTGACCGGGCCGAGAAGGAGCTTATCGCAAAGGCCCTTGCCGAGGCCCGTTGGCAAAAAACCCGGGCAGCCGCCCTTTTAGGCATAACAAGGGCCACGTTATACGCAAAGGTCAAACAATACAACATCCAGCAGCCCTCGACCCAGCCGGCCGGCGCCGTATCCGCATAATTCGCTATCGTTTACCAACAGAAGCCGAAGGGGAATATGCCGCACAAGGCTGTGGAGGACAGGCAAGCCTGGAATGACAAAGTACAAGTCGTTTAATTCTTTTTGAAATTTCGCCTTCTGTAAATCACACAACGTTATGTGTTTGCAATACACACAGAACTAATTTGGAAATATTCGAAAAAAGTGCTTGTAATTTGCAAAAAATCGGGTATAATACGCGCCAAAAGGTCAGATATGACAAAAACAAAGTCCAATGGAGTTTTTTGTTGACGTCAGGGTGGGTTCCGACATACTATGTTATTATGATATTTGGCAGGTGGGTTTTAGGCCGTTTTTTGAGAGTCTTTTTTGAAGGAGTTTTATTATGCCTGCGGGCAAACCATCGCAAAGTAATACTATGCTTTATACGGTGATAACTTTTGTGGCATTATTCCTTATTGCAGCGGTCTGTGCCGTGTTTTTCTACATCAAAGCCGAGGACTACAGGGTGCAAAGGGACGATATGGCCGCCGAGCTGGAAAAATTGGCAAGCGACAGGGAAATTCGCGAGTTGAGCAAGACAGTTGGCCAACCGCTGAAAGGAAAAACCGTTCTCGGTACCATGTTAAGTTATCTCGACGAAATTCTCTCTGCGGTCTCGGGCGAAGTTGGTGAGAATTTAACAGCGGCTGTTCGGGTCAATGGTGCAAAGATGGAAATCAATGAGACTATGGAACTTTTAGGTGATGATGCTTCCGGGGTATATGGGCCGGATGGAATTGACCTGTTGCAAACGATAACGGCGTTGAAAAGCGAGATTGAGGCGGCGCGCGCCGCGGCTCGCAGCATGGAGGGCCTGTTAAGCGAGACTCACAAAAACATCGATGTCGCGCAGGAGAACTGGCGTCTCGAAGAGCAGCGCCTGATTGAGGAGAAGAACCGTTTCCAGGCCGCCGCCGACGAAATCCAGGCCAAGTATGACGAGCTAAAAGCACTGATGCAGAAATCGGCGAATGACCAGATTCGTATATACATGGACAGGGCCAAGAACGCAGAGGATAAACTTAAGCAAAAGAACATGGCGCTTGCAAAGGCCCAGGCTCAATTAGCACAGACGGACAGAGCATTGCAGGAGGCACTGAGTAAGCTTGAGGGGATTAAGCCTCGTCCGGATGCAGAAATCGAGGCCTATCGGCCGGATGCAAGGATAGTCGATATTGACAGGCAGACAAATGTGGTGTACCTGGACGTCGGCTCGTCGGACCATGTTTACAGAGGGCTGACATTTTCAGTTTACGATAAAAATGTTCCGATCCCCGAGGACGGTAAGGGAAAGGCTGAGATAGAGGTCTTCCACGTTACCGATGCAGTGTCGGCCGCCAGAATTAATAAGTCGTCCAGGAAGAATCCTGTTGTTCACGAGGACATCGTAGCGAATTTGATATGGGACAGCAAAACGAGCAACATATTTGTTGTCGCGGGCGAGTTCGACTTCGACCGTGACGGGCGCATCGACCGCGATGGCAGAGAAAAGATAGAACAGTTAATCGAACGGTGGGGTGGGACTCTTGCCGAGGATGTATCTATAAACACTGATTTTGTCGTACTTGGAGAGCCTCCGAGCGAACTGCGAAGGCCTACACGTGAGGATGTTGAACTTGACCCGATGGCCGAGACCAGATACCAGGAGTCGGTTGCACAAGTGCAGAAATACGACGACATCCTGAGCCGTGCCAACACGCTCAGGGTGCCCATATTCAACCAGAGCAAGTTTATGTACCTGACCGGGTACGAGTCGCTTGCAAGAAAGAGCAGCCCGTTTTAAGAGGTTGTCATTGGGTCTGGCCGACCAAGTGCGGCTCGACACCTATTGATGCAATGTGAATTTGGCCGGTATAGTTGGCAGTGGCAGCACCCGCAACAAAGCCTTTCTTGAGGGCCACGAAAGTTACCGTATCAACTGCTTTGATAGCTTCGCCCAAAGGCCGGCCCGTATCGCAGTCAAGGCCCGATGGAATATCCACAGCTACAACTGGTAAGTTGCAGATATTGATGGCGTTTATAAGTTCAGGATAAGGGGCGGCAAGAGCGCCTTTTAGTCCTGTGCCGAACAGGGCGTCAACCAATAAACAAGAGCCGCGGACGAATTCGGCAATCTGGTCTGCGATTTGGCCCGGGGTCATTTCCAATTGGCCGATGGGCAGCTTCAGGCCTTCGATAATGTTCAGATTAACCAGGGCGTCGCCTTTAATCCTGGATTTATCCCCACATATCACAACATTCGTGGAAATGGTGGCGCAGGCGAGGTGCCTTGCTATTACATAGCCGTCTCCGCCGTTGTTGCCGGTTCCGCAGAAGATGCAGACCTTTGGATTGTCAATATCAGCCAATTTATCAATGATGAGTTCGGCGCAGCTTCGGCCGGCGTTTTCCATCAGGCAGGTGCCATGTATGCCGAGTTCATTTATGGCCCAGGCGTCGAACCGGCGGACCTCGCTTCGGCTCATTACGACAAAACTGCCTGCGTCTGTCGGGTCAAACTTTTTCATGGCAGAGAATTATACACGAAGGCGGCATAATTTGGAAAACCTTGTTTTGTAAAGGACCTTATGGATGGAACTCATTCTGAACGCCAACCTGTCATTCTGAGCCGACCTGTCCTCCGTAGTCCCGATGCACTCGGGACGGAGGACGGAAGGCGAAGAATCTTATTCGTCCGATTTTTGTCATTCCAAACTCGATTTGGAATCCATTCTCTCACCGGAGGTCGTGGATTCCAGCTGGAGTTTATGCCGTACTCCGATACGGTGCTGGAATGACATATAAGATGATTATGAGGCCGGGAGGATTTTATTGGTTCGGATTTCCTTTATCCAGCAATAAAGCACCGGCACAACAAGCATGGTGAGTATCTCGATTGTCATTCCGCCGAATGAGGGTATCGCCATCGGGACCATGATGTCGCTGCCTCGCCCGGTGGAGGTCAGGACCGGAATCAGGGCCAAAATTGTCGTGGCGGTTGTCATGAGGCAGGGTCGGATTCTGCGGACACCGGCCTTTACCACGACGCGGCGAATATCGTCAACGCCGGTGGGTTTCAAGCCCCTGAATGATTGTTCAAGATAGGTGCACATCACAACGCCGTCGTCGGAGGCAATTCCGAACAGGGCCAGGAAACCGACCCATATAGCAACGCTCAGATTAATCGGGTGCATCTGGAAGAGTTCTCGCATATTTACGCCGAAGACGCTGAAGTTGAAAAACCAGGGCTGAGCGTAACACCAAATCATCAGGAATCCGCCCGACCAGGCGACAACTATTCCTGAAAATACGAGCAGGCTGGTGGTAACGGCCTTGAACTGGAAGTAGAGAATTAAGAATATGATAAAAAGCGCCAACGGTATGACGAGCATGAGGGTTTTTTGGGCACGGATTTGATTCTCGTAGCTGCCGGCGAATACATAGCTCACACCGGCGGGCAGAACAAACTCGCCGCTGTCAATTTTTTCGGCCAAATATCTTTGGCAGTCTTCGACAACATCCACCTCGGCGTAGCCTGGCTTCATGTCAAAGAGCACATAGCCGACAAGAAATGTGTCTTCACTCTTTATCGCCTGCGGTCCGCGGATATACTTTATCTCGGCAAGCTGAATAAGCGGAATCTGGGCGCCATCGCTCGCAGGCACCAATATCTCGCCGATGCTTTCAAGGCTGTCCCTGAGTTCACGCATATAGCGAACACGGACCGGAAAGCGTTCGCGTCCCTCAACGGTAGTGGTAATGCGCCGGCCGCCTATCGCTACTTCGATAACATCCTGAACGTTTCGGACGCGGATACCATATCGGGCCGTCGCTTCGCGGTCTATGTCAATCTCAATGTAGGGCTTGCCCACGATGCGGTCGGCAATTACGGCGGCGGGTTCAACACTCGGAACCTCTTTTAAGAGGCGTTCAATGTCGAGGCTTACCCTGTCGATGGTTTCGAGGTCCGGGCCTTTGACCTTGACGCCCATCGGCGCTCGCATACCGCTTTGGAGCATGACGATACGTGCGGCGATGGGCTGAAGTTTCGGAGCGCTGGTTGTGCCGGGTATTTGACCTGCTTTTACGATTTCATCCCAGATGTCGTTAGCGGTTTTGATATGGTCCCGCCATTGTCTGAACGCCCGGCCATGGGAGTCAGGGACGAGTTGACCATCTTCGTCTCGCACAAATTCACGTTTTTTCTTGTCATATTTGAAACGCACACGGTGCCCGTCCTTGTCGATAATGTATTCGGGCTTGTAATTGATAACGGTTTCGACCATGGATATTGGCGCAGGGTCGAGGGGGCTTTCGACCCGGCCGATTTTGCCGACGACTGACTCAACCTCCGGTATTGACTGAAAGGCGATGTCCTGCTTGGCTAATACGTCCAGGGCTTCGCCGATAGAGGCGTGGGGCATTGTTGTCGGCATATACAAAAACGAACCCTCATCCAGGGGCGGCATAAACTCTTTGCCTAATCGGCTCCATATACCCACGGCCACTACTATAAGGAAAATAGGAATCAGCAGGAACTTTTTCTTGTGAGCAAGGCACAAACCCAAAATTGCGGGATAGAATTTCTGAAAGATCGTGAAGAATAAAAGCAGGCCGCCTATCAGGACCGCCACGAGCATCAGATTCCGCAGTAAGCCTTTGTCCGCACCCAACGGCAGCCAGTGGCTTGTAAGTATTATGCCCACGATGGCGATGGCCAGGATGTTCGCAATCAGTGGCAGGTGTCCTTTTGTCCTGGCTGGGACCTTTTCGTGCAGCAGATGATATAAGCCTATTGCAGCGATAACAACTGCAATCAGCCAACTCAGGATAATTCCTGCTGCGACGGCGGCGGCAATTAGCACGGCACCGAGGACGTTGCGCATGGTTTTTTTCATGCTACCTTTGATTGTAAAGAGGAGATGGGCAGCCGGTGGCATGATTGTCAGGGCGACTATCACCGATGCAAGCAGGGCGAATGTCTTGGTAAAGGCGAGGGGTTTGAAGAGCTTGCCCTCGGCACCTGTCATGGTAAAGACCGGCAGAAAGCTTACGACCGTCGTGGAGACGGCGGTTAAAACCGCGCTTCCGACTTCGCTTGCGGCGCGATAGACGACTTCCAGTTTGTTATCATCTTCTGCGGCCTCGTCGAGATGCTTTAATATGTTCTCGCAGATAATAATCCCCATATCGACCATCGTGCCGATAGCTATAGCGATGCCGGAAAGTGCGACTATGTTAGCATCGACTTTGAACGTTCTCATGGCGATAAAGCACATCAGTACCGCCAGGGGCAAAAGCGCACTGATGAGCACCGAGCTTCGAAGGTGCAGAACCAGGACCACGACAACGATGATGGTAACGAGTATTTCCTCGGTCAAGGCACTTTCCAGGGTGCCTAATGTTTCATAAATCAGGCCTGTCCTGTCATAAAACGGAACAACCGTTACCTGTGAGATGGTACCATCCGGCAGCGTTTTTTTAGGCAGGCCCGGCGAGATTTCTTCAATCTTTTTCTTTACGTTTTTGATTGCCTCAAGCGGGTTGTAACCGTATCTAACGACCACGACGCCGCCGACCGCCTCGGCTCCGCCTTTATCGAGTGCCCCGCGCCTCAGGAGCGGTCCGTATGAGACCTTGGCCACGTCCTTGATATAGATTGGTACGTTGTCGTTTACCTTTATGACAGTGCTTTCGACGTCGGAGAGGTTCTTGATGAATCCAAGGCCGCGAATCACATATTCAGCCTTGTTAATCTCAATCGTGCGTGCGCCAACATCGACGTTCGACTTCTTCACAGCCATAAACACTTCGTCGAGCTTGACACCATAAGCCCGCATTGCGTCGGGGTCCACGTCAATCTGGTATTCCTTGACGAATCCCCCAACCGATGCCACTTCGCTTATGCCTTCTGCACTCATAATCGAATAGCGCACATACCAGTCCTGAATGGTGCGAAGCTCATCAAGGTCCCAGCCGCCGGTGGGATTGCCGTTTTCGTCCCGGCCCTCAAGTGTGTACCAGAAAATCTGCCCTAAGGCGGTGGCATCGGGGCCGAGCGCAGGCCGAGTGCCCGCAGGTAATGTGCCTGCGGGCAGGGAATTGAGTTTTTCAAGTACCCTGCTGCGTGACCAGTAAAACTCGACATCCTCTTTGAATATGATGTATATGCTCGAAAAACCAAAGAATGAGTAGCTGCGAATAGTCTTAACACCCGGAATACCTAACAGTGAGACCGTCAAAGGATACGATATTTGGTCCTCCACATCCTGTGGAGACCGGCCCATCCACTCGGTGAAGACGATTTGCTGGTTCTCGCCGATGTCGGGTATAGCGTCAACCGGTACAGGGCTTCTTGGCAGCCCTCCGAGTTTCCAATCGAACGGTGCTACGCGCAGACCCCAACCGACAAACAGGAGCACCAGCAGGGCAACTACTAATTTATTCTCAAGGCAAAACCGAATTACCTTGTCTATCAGCGATGGATTCTTAAGGCTCGGTTCATCCATAACTTGGTCGTTAAGTAACTATCTCAAAACATAGAATATGATTCTGAGCGCCTCACTGTCATTCCGAGTCGGAGGCGAAGAATCTCAACTTTACG
>QNBT01000057.1 GCA_003644205.1 Planctomycetota bacterium
GATGAACTTCTGGCGAGCCAGGCCATACAGACTATCACCTTCAATAAGGGTGTGACCGTTAAAGACGCCCTGCACTTCCTGGCCCTTAAATACCACAAGAACATTGTGCCGACTCCAAAAGTTGACGGCGAGATTACTGTCACCAAACTCTACGATGTAACCTTTGAAGAAGCCCTCAGCGCCGTCCTCGGCACAAACAAGTACGAAGTACAGGGCAATTTCATCAAGGTCTATACCGCCGAAGAATATGACAAAGTAATGAACGACAGAAGGCGAATGGAGTCTAAGATATTTACCCTGTACTACATCTCTGCCGAGGAAGCTAAAGACCTACTTGACCCTGTGAAGAGCAAGGAGGGCAGTATTGCAGCTACTAAAGCGCCAGAAGTTGGGGTTTCTTCCGGTGATGAACTTTCGGTAAATGAGGGCGGCAATACAATGTCCCTCCAAGATTCAATCATCATGAAAGATTATCCCGAGGAGATCGCAGAAGCCGAGTCCTTATTAGCCCAGCTCGACGTTAAACCTCGGCAGGTTCTCGTCGAAGCCACCATTTTAAGCGCAACCTTGAACGAGTTTTTGGATTTTGGCGTTGACCTTAATCTGATGGCCGGCCTCAACTTAAATGGTACTGCAGCAACAGAGACCATCGTTGCAGAGGATAACATTTCCAGAGGAACTGCCGCCACCTCTCCTATCGAGAGCATTACTAATATTACCAACGGGACGCCATTAGAAACATCAGGCTTCGCAACGGCCGGTGGCAGCGGTCTCAGAATCGGTATCAGTACCGGAGAGGTACGTGTACTGATAACCGCCCTGGAAGCAATAACCGATGTTACGGTTCTTGCCAATCCCAAAATCCTCGCCCTGAACAAGCAGTTAGGTAGTGTGTTTATCGGTAAAAATGTTGGCTATCGCAGCAGCACTACCGTTTCAAGCAGTGGTATAGCTTCGAGCGGTGAAGTTGAGTTTAAAAAATTAGGTACGCAACTGTCCTTCAGACCTTACATCGCCGATGACGGCAACATTCGCATGGATATTTATCCTAAGGATAGTAGCTTTGATGGGATAGATGCTGATGGCATTCCACAGGAAACATCAGTCCAATTGAGCGCCAACATCATGGTCAAAGACGGCCAGACGGTTGTAATAGGTGGTTTGTTCAGGGACTCTGTAACCTCTGCTAAAACCCAGGTCCCCTTGTTGGGAGACATCCCGATTGTAGGCGAGTTGTTCAAGGGAACCTCGGATCAGACCGTACGTCAGGAAGTGATTATCCTGCTCACACCTCATATTATTAATAATCTTGATGAGCTTGAGGGGGATAAAAGAGCTGCCGACGTCGAGCGAAAGAGACTTGGCGCTCGCGATGCGCTCCACTGGCTTGGCGCAGGGCGACTCGCTGAAGACAGCTACTCGAAGGCCGTCTCTCTGTACTCCGATGGAGACACCGAGGCCGCGTTAGCCGAACTCAACTGGACACTGCACCTGCGTCCGACGTACTACGAGGCCTTGAGATTGCGCGAACGCATCATCCGCGAGACCTCGCCTGACGCCGCCGAGGCCATTGAGCGTATTATGCTTGACGCCATCGAACATGAAGAATCGCAAAACTGGCTTAGGCGCTAAAACAATCGCTTAAATGCTCCGGCCGGTGCTGTTGGGCACCGGCCGGGGTATGCAAAGACGAAAGAGATGAAATTATGTTAAGAACAAAACTGATACCGGCAATATTGTTAGTTTCTATCTTCGCCTTTTCTGCAGGCTGTGAATCATACGCCGAGAAAAAGCAGGCCGCAACCCTTCGCCTGGCAAAGGCCACGGCAAAGGCAAAGCTGCCTGTGGCGCAAGGATTGTTTGAGAACGGCAGAATCGATGAGGCAGAAAAAACAATCCTCGAGTGTCTCAAAGTAAATCCCGATGTCGCCGAGGCCCATCTGCTCATGGGAAAAATTCATCTTGCCCGAGCTAATCTTACGCAGGCTTCAGACTCATTGAACCGGGCCGTCGATCTTGACAAAACGCTTGATTCTGCCTGGTATCTCTTGGCCGTGATAGCTCAGCAGAACGCTAAGCCCCAACAGGCACTCGAGTATTACAACATCGCGATGTCGCTCAAACCTGCAAACACCGATTACATTATTGCCATCGTCGAAGCATACGCCGCCCGGGGCCGGTACGACGATGCTCTGAAATTACTTGAGTACAAAACCGAACTACTGCCGGAGCGAGTGGAGTTAAAAATCGCCTCTGCAGATGTATTGAGTCGTCTCGGTAAAACCAAACAGGCGATAATCCTGTACAACCAGGCGCTGCTGCTCAAATCCGGCGACCGCGACATCACCGAGGCATTGGCCTACTGTTACATAATGCTCAGGCAGTGGGACCGCGCCGCTGAAATGTTCGAGGAACTGACTGATAATGCCGACGAAGCTCGAAAAACCGAATATCTGCAACTGCTGGCAATGTGCTGCATGAACGCAGGCGATTATGGAAAGGCTGTTGCTTATTACGACCGGCTCAGTATCGACCAGAGAGACGACCCCGAAATATGGCTGCAGATGGCTCGCGCCGCTCTCGGTGCAGGCGCTCCGAAGCGTGCTTACGCCTGCGCTGCGAGGGCGCTGGTACTCAGGCCCGGATGGCCCGACGCTGTCGCTGTAAAAGCCTGTGCCCAATACCTAAGCGCCGACTATACCGCCGCCGTAAAGACGTTCAAGAGAATAACTTCCGACAAAAAAATTGGTGCTTTTGCCTGGACTATGACCGCAAAATGCTACAGGCAATTAGGGCAGACCGTTCGAGCAAAAAAGGCTTACGAAAAAGCCGCTCGCTTGGACCCTGATAGTGAACTGTTGAGCCTGCTGTGAAAAAAGGTGCAGATACACTTGTCATTCCCGCGGAAGCGGGAATCCAGGCTCTTTTAAACAGTGTTAATCTGTGTTAATCCGTGTCTGAAAACGAAACCTCGGAGCTATTGAAGTGCGTTATTACAGGTACATATTTGCAACACTTTTTCCGCTTATTGCACTTGGTGTGATATTGGCGGTGGTCTCGGCGTGCACCGACGTCGGCCCGGCTGTGGCTGTAACAGGGATGCTTTTAGCCATAACAGCATTGGTCTGCCTTGCGGTTTTTTGCGTGCGGTTTATGACGTGCGCAAATCAACTGGTTGACATGCTTAAAAACGAAAAACTCGGGCACATCAAAATGAAAAGGGCCTCTGGTTTGGGACCGCTTGCAGAAGCTATTGTTAATTTTGCCACCGCTCATACTGAAAGGGCCGACCGGCTTGAATCCGCCAGAAGCGATATGTCGCTGCAACTGCAACTGTTGAAAAAGGAAAAGCAGAATATCGAAGAAATCATATTCAGTATCCGCGACGGCGTTATTGTTACCGACGCATTCGACAGACTCATACTGGCCAATAACGCCGCACAGAAACTTTTTATCTTTGATGCCGCTGCTGTCGGCACCAGGACAATTGGCGAATTTATCAGTCATACCGAGTTCGTAAAGCTAATCACCCACAGCAGGCGAAGCGGACTTCGGCACGTAAAACATGAGCTTACATTCGATACCGACGGACGCACCAGGATATTTGATTGCATAATATCGTGCGTTAGAGATGAACAGGATGTTACTTCCGGCGTCGTGGCGGTATTGCATGACATAACACGCGAAAGAGAAATATCAAGGATGAAAAACGAATTTGTAAGTCACGTCTCGCATGAGCTTAAAACCCCACTGGCTTCCATCAACGCCTACGCCGAAATGTTGGTTGACGGAGAAGCACAGGATGAAGATACCCTCGACCGGTTTTGCCTCATAATCCAGGACCAGGCGCAAAGATTGAACCGCCTCATCGAGGACATCCTTAACGTTTCAAGGATTGAGTCGGGGCTTACAAAGGTTAAAAAGGAGACACTCAGTATAGCAATACTCATCCGCGATGCGGTCATGATGATAGATAGTTACGCTCAGGAAAAGAATATCACTGTAAATGTCCAGACCCCGGTAATCTGCGACCAGGTTTACGCGGACAGGGATATGATTACCCAGGTAATAACCAATCTCTTGAGTAACGCCGTAAAGTACACTCCATCCGGTGGTGCTGTTGATGTCGGAATCGAGGTGAACGACGCCGAGCAGGTCGTCCGCGTAACCGTCAGCGACACGGGAGTCGGTATCCCACCTGACGACCTCAAACACGTCTTCGATAAGTTCTATCGAGTCGAAGCGAACAAAGCCTGTGCCAAGGGGACGGGCCTGGGACTCAACCTCGTAAAGCAGATTGTAGAGAAGGTTCACGCCGGAAGGGTGTTCGTTTCAAGTATCCCTCGTGAGGGAACTACTTTTGGATTTGATATGCCGCTGGCTACCGGGCCGGCTTTAGAGAAAGTCTTGGAGAAATAATAATGTCGAATGAACAACCACTTAAAGTGTTGGTAGTAGATGATGAAATTCATATTGTGCAGGTCGTCGCGATTAAATTTCGAAACAACGGCTTCGACGTAATCACATGCGAAAACGGTGCCCAGGCACTCCAGCTTGCTTCTGACGAAAAGCCCAACATCATTATAACGGATGTGCAGATGCCCGTTATGACAGGTATTGAGCTTGTACAAAACCTCAGAAGCAATCCCGACACCGCCGAATTACCGGTCATTTTGCTCACAGCAAGAGGTTTTGAGATAGAAGACCGGCAGAAAGCCGAACTAAACATTTCGGCGTATGTGAGTAAGCCTTTCAGCCCAAGGGAACTGCTGCAAAGCGCCGAAGAAGTCCTTAAAGAATCTGTGGCTGTATAACCGGTTGGGTGGCTCATAAGGTAGGGTGCGATGCCGTCCAGGTCCGGCCTGGCGCTTCGACAGAACGGAAATCGCACCAATTCCTTATGTGATTTGTGTTTCTGTGAAATATAAATATGACTGATACGATTACCATAACACTGTCTGCGACTCAGCTTGATATGTTGGCCCGATTTGCCGCCAAAATAAACAAATTCGGTGCGAACTTCGCGGCCTTCGACACTTCCGGAACGCCCATCCTGAATTCACCCGCCGGAGGGTTCGACAGCGACGCCGGCCGACTGGCCCAATATGCCGACACCGCTCTCCGCCGGCAATCGGACGGCGTTTGCCGCCTGGGCACGAGCGATGAGGTGCTCGCCGTGTGTCTCCACGCCATTGACCAAACCGTTGGCATAGCTGTCATTGACACGTCCGATATGAATCGCGACAGGGTCCACCGCGACTACCTCGCCGAAATGCTGTTGGCTTTTGCCCAACAGTTTGAAGCCGCCGCAAAAGCCGCCCAACAAATTGAAAAAGTCGGCACAGAACTTGTCAGAACATACGAAGAACTTATGCTCCTCTACAATTTGAGCACGAGCACGAAGGTTACTCAGTCAAACGCCACATATCTTCAGATGGCATGTGACCAGATTACATTGTTGGTCAACGTCGAAGGTATCGCGGTATTCCTCGAAAGACGACTTGATGGCGAAAAGAGATTTGTCCTTACCGCAGGCGCCGGAGTTGTTGCAATTGACCAGCTCACTGCTGATATCCTCGAGATACGGCTTGCCGAAGAGCTGAAGAATGGAAAAGAAGCGCTTTTGGATGGCATTGCAAATGCCCCTTTCAAATACGATTGGCCCAATGGAATAAAGAACATCATCGCTGTGCCTCTGCACGCCGGCGACAAAATCGTCGGGCTGATGGTTGCAACCAATATTATCGGAAAACCAGATTTCGACAGCACCGATGTCAAACTGTTCAACTCCGTCGCAAATCAATGTGCCGTTTTTATCGAGAATAACCGCCTCTTCGGCGACCTCAAGGAGCTTTTCATCGGCTCATTAAAGGCCATGACAAACAGCATTGACGCAAAAGACCAGTACACAAGAGGACATTCAGAAAGGGTCGCTTTCATTTCAAGATGGATCGCTGAAAGGCTCGCACAGCAACGACCGATAGAAGAAGAGGAAATACACAAAATCTATCTGGCCGGCCTGCTACACGATATCGGTAAAATCGGTATTAACGAAGCCGTCCTGAAAAAGAACGGAAAGCTTAGTGTCTCCGACCTGAACCATATAAAATCCCACCCTCGAGTTGGAGCCGACATCCTCGCAGACATAAAGCAAATGAAAGACATCGTCCCGGGAATCCTCTATCATCACGAGCATGTTGACGGAACCGGCTACCCCGAAGGACTCACAGGAGACGAGATACCGCTTATAGGAAAAATTATCAGTCTCGCCGATGCCTTTGACGCGATGACCTCAAAAAGAGTGTACAGGGAGGCTATGAGCATAAAAAGGGCACTGGCCGAAATAGAAAAGTCCCTCGGAACGCAATTCGACCCCGAAGTCGGCAGGGTATTCATAAAGAGCGATATACGAAAACTCGCCAAAATCATTCAGGATGGTTTTATTGAAAGTTGGGATTACAGCAATTTCGCCGAATATGGAACCGTAGCGGTAGGGGCGCTTATAAGATGAAAATAGAAACACAAAACTATGACAATGTTACGGTGGTCGAACTGCACGGCGAATTCATTGCTGAATTCATAAAACCCTTTCAGGACGCTACCAGCAGTATCGTCGCTGCCGGCACAACCTCAATTGTGATTGACATGACAAACGTGGGATTCATCGACAGCTCCAGTCTTGAACAGTTGCTGTGGCTCGCGGAAAACTGCAAAAAAAGCAATCGGCAGCTCAAAATCGCGGGCCTTGATGAAAACTGCACTAAAATTTTTGAGATTACCCGCCTTGACTCACGCTTTGACACATACAACGAGGTCTCGCAGGCGGTCAAAAGCTTTGTCTGAATAATGAAAATGAAGCTATTTGAAAAAGAACAAAAGCACAGCGGCGCGAGCCGCCCGATAGAGGGTGGTAAATTATTTAGCCCCACGTTTTACGTGGGGTCTTGGCCGGCGAATTAAAATTTGGCGCGCTGTTAGAGTACAGAGACTTACATGGCAGAAGTAGCAGCACAAAACAAGTTACAGCTTGGGCAGGTATTGCTCGACAGGGGCCTGGTCACAGCAGAGCAAATCGACACCGCTCTTGCACGTCAGCAGGCCGATGGGCATCGAAAACTCCTCGGCGAACTCCTGGTCGAATTAGGATATTGCACTGAAAACCAGGTTGCCTCGGCCCTGGCACAGGCCTATGGCGTTCCATACGCACAGATTACCCCCAAAATATGCGACCCCGCCGTTATCGAAATCCTTCCGAGGGGCTTTCTTGAAGAACATGTCGTTTTGCCCCTCTTCAAAATTCATGATTGCCTCACAATTGCACTGAGCGAACCCTCGAACGTCTTTCTGCTCGACGAAATTGCCCGACTCAGCAATTGCCGCCCGCAGGTCGTCTGCGCAACCGTCAAAGACATAAAGGCCACTCTCCAGACATATCTGCCCGCTGCAAATGTATTTGTCATAGACGACATAATTGAAGAGGCGGACCTTGAAGATTTTGCCCTGATTGAACACATCATAGAGGACATAGGTGATCTCGAAGAAGTAGCCGGCCAGTCCCCAGTCGTTAAGCTCGTCAATTACCTCCTCTACAATGCCGTCCGCGAGAACGCCAGCGACGTACACATCGAGCCTGACGACAAAAAGCTCAGGGTCAGATACCGTGTGGACGGCCGCCTCTACGAGAAAATGAGTCCGCCTTACCAGATGCACTCCGCAATCGTATCAAGAATCAAAATCATGGCCGAACTCGATATCGCCCAGAGACGCCTACCACAGGACGGCGGTATCCACGTCCTTATGGAAGGACGCCCCATTGACCTCAGAGTCTCGGTAATGCCGGGTCATTTTGGTGAAAAAGTCGTAGTCAGGATTATCGATGCCCGAAAGGTTCTCACAAATATCGAGTCTCTTGGCTTCAACTATGACAATTTACAGTTGTTCAAGCAAAAAATACAGGCCCCCAACGGCATAGTGCTTGTTACAGGCCCGACCGGCTCCGGAAAAAATACCACCCTTTACGCCGCCCTGAACGAGCTTAACGCTGAGGACGTCAACATCTGCACAGTCGAAGACCCAGTCGAATGTAACATATTGGGCATAAACCAGTTTCAGGTAAATGAACTCGCAGGCTTCAGTTTCTCAACTGCTTTGAGGAGCCTCTTGAGACAGGACCCCGATATCATCATGGTGGGCGAAATTCGCGATAAAGACACGGCAAATATCGCCGTACAGGCTGCCTTAACCGGGCACCTCGTCCTCTCAACACTTCACACAAACGACGCGCCAGGTGCCGTAACAAGGCTCCTCGACCTAAATGTCCCGCCATACCTCGTCAGCGCGTCCCTCATCGCCGTCCTTGCACAGCGACTTGTGCGTAAAATATGCCCAAATTGTAAGGAGAATTACGAGCCTCCTGCCATCATCAAGAAGACAGTTCAGAAGTGGACCGGCCAGCCGCCAAAATTCTATCGGGGCATGGGCTGTAAGCAGTGCCGCAACACCGGCTATCTCGGGCGGATTGCCATTCACGAACTGTTTGTTCCGGATGATAATATCCTCGATATGATTAGCCAGGGCGTAACTCTCAAGGCCCTGCGATTGGCTGCGCGTGATGTGGGGATGGAGCCGCTGCACCTCGACGGCATCGAAAAGATAAAAGCAGGTATCACAACGATAGATGAAATCCTGCGAGTTACAAATATGAACGATGAGGCCGGACAATAAGATGTTGACCCAGACTATAGAATCCGAACAGCTTACCGCGAATCTGCCCGTCTCAGACGTCAGAATCAAGCAGGCCGAGCTGATACTGTTCACAACGCAACTGTCCGTTATGCTCGACAGCGGGGTCGTCCTCAGTGACGCCCTCGAAGCAATGGCCGAGCAGCTTGCACCGGGCACACTCAAACATATAATTGTTGACGTTGCCACAAGGATAAAGAGCGGCGATAACTTCTCCGATGCCCTTGCGTCCTACCCGCGGGTCTTCAACTCGATGTTTATCAGCATGGTCAGGGCCTCAGAGGCATCCGGCAATATGGCTTACATGCTCGAAATTCTCAGCGGCTACCTCAATGCCGACGCCGAGACACGCAAGCAGATCAAAGGTGCCTTGATTTATCCGATTATCATGCTTCTGATGGCCTCGGCCGCTACCGGCTCGCTGATGTTTTTCGTTCTGCCCAAGTTCACAAAAATCTACGAATCACGTGGCGCCGCATTGCCTAAGATAACACAGATACTCGTATCTTTTAGCCAGATGTTAGGCGATATCCAGATAATGGCAACTGCCCTGACTACCGTCACTGCTATTGCTGTGGGGCTGCACTTCTGGTATCAAACGACCTCCGGGCAGAAGGTCTTAGACTGGATGAAGGTACGCACGCCGATATTCGGCACTATGTTCGTTGACGCGGTGCTGACACGCAGCATGAGGATTATGGCTACGATGGTGGGCACAGGGGTGAGTCTTTTGGATGCCCTTGCCGTGATGAAGATGTCGTGCGAGAATTACTACTTCCGTCACCTGTGGGCCGCCGCCGATGCGAAAATTCGCAACGGCTACCAGCTTTCCGAGTCCATCACCCTTGCCCCGTACGGCCATCTTGTCGCACCAGGCATCATCCAGATGCTCCGGGCCGGGGAAAAGAGCGGCAAACTCGGCCGGGTCTGCGACAAGGTCTCGGCCTTTTACGAAAAGAAGCTGCAAAACTCCATCAGGACCACGACCGCACTAATTGAACCCCTGATGATTGTTATCATGGGTATCATAATAGGCACCATTGCAATTGCCCTGCTGTTGCCGGTATTTAGAATCTCAAGTGTCATCGCACATTAACCGAGCCTTGCCACAGAGAAATAGTCGGTTTATATCAATATAAAATA